>JAAYPW010000049.1 GCA_012519615.1 Fusobacteriota bacterium | reverse complement strand
TTAGAAAATTGTTTAGCATGAGTACTTAAAAAAGTTTTTTCAGAATTAATATAATTTTTTGCTATATTTGTAGCTAGTATATTTTTATCTACAGTTTTTTCTAAAGTTTCTTTCATAAAGAACCCGCTAAATACATAAAAGACTAAAATAGAGAAAAAAAACATATATTATAAAAATACTGCCCATTACTACTTGACGTAAACTCAGGTTATTCACCCCCACTATTTATTATATTTTTATTTATTATATTTTAGCATAAATATCAATCATTATCTCTTTAAGAGGTTCAAAATTTGGAAAAAGTTTCAATCCTTTTTCAGTAAATTGTTTTGCTTTCTGTATATTATTATTTGAATAATGAATTTTTGCAATTATATAGTACACATTTTCATCTTCTTCATAACCTAAATATTTTTCAAAATTATAGATTGAATTTGAAAAATCACCTGATAACTGATAACATATCCCTAATCCTAGATAAGCCTCATAAAAATCAGAATTGATATTTAAAACTTTTTTATAATATTTTATTGCATCTGGATAATATCCTAAAAATCTATATGTAGTTGCTGCACCAAAATAGTTTTTTATATTATTTCCCTTTTCATTTACAAATACTAAATTTGCAGTTTCAAATTTTCTATCAATAAAATAGTTGTTCCCTAGTAAATATATTGCATCTGAATCATGGTATCCACTTTTATTTAGATATTTTTCATAATTTTCATAAAATTTTTCTCTATATTTTAATTTTTCATCAGATTTTTTAGATTCATTTGATCTTTTATAATATAAATCTCCAAAATATTTATATACTGTTTCTGTATTTTTACCTTTTTTCTCTATTTTTACTAAAAAGGCTTCTGCAGCATCGTAAGCTCTTAATTCTGTGTATAATTCTGCCATTCTTAATGAAGCAGTCTCATTATCTTCATCAATATTTAATACTTCATTATATGCACTTATTGCTCTACTGTATTGTTTTTTAGCAAGATATTTATCCCCTTTTTCAATACTTTCTGTTATTGAATTATTTTCTGAATACAAAGATATTGTAAATAAAATAAAAATAGCTAAAAAACTAATCTTCTTAATCATCTTTTTTCCCCTTCTCTAATTTAGTTTGAATGATACCTTTTTTATAAATAGTCGTAATAACAGACTCCTCAGTAATATTATTAACTTTATTAATGTTTACTCCATCTACCAAAGTTATACTATATCCTTTTTCAAAATAATTGTTTGGATTTAATGACTCTATCTTATTTTTTACAATAGTAAATCTGTATTTTCTATTATCTATTATTGTTTTTATAAGTGAATCTAACATACTTTCCCGTCTAACTAAAAGCTCTTTTTTATTGATTATCTCATTTTTAAAATTTCTAAGAACATATGATTTTTTTATATTTTTAAGTTTTTCTTTTTGATACTCAATTTTATTTAATAATATTTTATCTAGCTTTATTTTTTTCTCTTTTAAATTATTTAATATATGTTTTTTTTCTGGTACAAGTATCTCCATTGATTGTGTTGGAGTTGCTGCTCTTACATCTGCTACTAAATCAGATATTAAAAAATCGATCTCATGTCCAACAGCAGATATAATTGGTTTTTTACAATTATATACAGCATCTGCAACTATTTTAGTATTAAATGCCCATAAGTCCTCAATACTTCCACCACCACGACCAATTACTATTGCATCTATCTCTTTAATCTCATCTAAAATTTTAATTCCGTGTGATATTTCCAACTCTGCACCTTCCCCTTGTACTTTTGCAGAATATAGATATAAATTTACACCACTAAATCTTTTTTTTGCAGTATTTATTATATCTTGTATTGCTGCACCAGTTTCAGAGGTAACAATTCCTATATTTAAAGGTAAAGATGGTAAACTCTTTTTTCTACTTTCATCGAAATACCCTTTTATAAATAGATCATTTTTTAATTTTTCATATTGTTCATATAAATTTCCTTTAACATCTTCTTTCTCTATATAGTCTACTTTTAGTTGATAATTCCCTGTTGATTCATAAAGTGTAACAGCTCCATATATTTTTAGGAGATTCCCCTCTTTTATATCACTTGGAATATTTTTCATATTATAATTAAAAGCCACACATTTCACAGAGGCACTTTCATCTTTCAATGTAAAATATAGATGCCCACTTCTATAATAAGTAATATTTGAAGCTTCCCCTTTTATAAAAAGTCCAGCAAGTTCATCTTCCTCCTCTAAAACTCTTTTTACAATTTTATTCAATTCTTTAACAGTATATATTTTTTTATTGTCCATGGTATTTTAATTAATATTTACATTAATTAATATTTTCACCACCTTAATTTTAATTTAAAATTCCAAAAGAATTTCCTGTAATTTTTTCATCTCATCCCGTTTTTTTATTGCGTCTTCAAAATTAAGTTCTTCAGCTAATTTTTTTATCTCTATATTTATTATATCTATATCTTTCTCTATATCTTTTTTAGTTCTATATACTTTTTTTATAATTATCTCCTCGTTATTTTCATCTGTAATTAATCCATAATCAAGATTTATAAGTTCGTTGGATAAATCTTTAACTATATTTTGCGGAATAATATTATTTTTTATATTATATTCATTTTGTTTTTCCCGTCTTCTATCGATTTCATAAAGAGCTTCACTCATTGATTTTGTAATTTTATCTGCATATAAAATTGCCTTTCCATTTACATTTCTAGCAGCACGTCCCATTGTCTGCACTAAAGAACGTCTAGAACGTAAAAATCCCTCTTTATCCGCTTCCAATATTGCTACAAGAGATACTTCTGGAATATCAAGCCCCTCTCTTAAAAGATTAATCCCTATTAATACATCAAATTCCCCTTTTCGTAAACCTCTTATAATTTCCACTCTTTCAAGCGTATCTATATCAGAATGCATATATTTTACTTTCACGTCTAATTCTAAATAATATTCGGTTAATTCTTCTGCCATTTTTTTAGTAAGAGTAGTTATAAGCACCCGTTCTTTTTTCTTTTCCCTTTTACGTATCTCTTCCAAAAGATCATCTATCTGATTTTTAGTTGATTTTATCTCTACTTCAGCTTCCAATATACCAGTTGGTCTTATTAGCTGCTCTGCTATATTTGTTTTACTTATATTTATCTCATAATCTCCAGGTGTAGCTGATATATATATAAGTTTATTTGCTTTTTCTAAAAATTCATCAAATCTAAGAGGTCTATTATCTAGTGCTGACGGCAATCTAAATCCGTTTTCTACAAGTGTTGTTTTACGCGATCTATCTCCTGCATACATTCCACCAATTTGTGGGATACCAATATGTGATTCATCTATGAAAATAAGAAAATCTTTAGGAAAATAATCTAATAGTGTATAAGGACTATCACCAGCTTCCCTTCCAGCTAAATATCTTGAGTAGTTTTCTATCCCTTTACAAAATCCGATCTCCTTAATCATCTCAATATCGTATTCTGTACGCTGTCTTATACGTTGTGCTTCTATTAACATATTTTTATCTTTAAAATACTTTTCTTGATTATCTAATTCTACTCTAATTTCATCTATAATACTATCTATTTTTTCATCTTCTGCGATATAATGTGTTGCAGGCATTATCGTTAATCGTTCTATATTTTTTCTAATTTTTTTCCCAGTAATTAAATTTATCTCTGCTATTTCATCTAATTCGTCTCCGAAAAACTCAAAACGATATCCTGTATCCATATAAATTGGGAAAACATCTATTGTATCACCATTTACACGAAATTTTCCCCTTTCAAAGGCATAATCATTTCTTTCGTATCTTAACTCCACAAGTTTTTTTATAATATCTTTTCTTGATATCTCTGATCCAAGATCAATAGGTAATGACATTTTCCGATAAGTTTCTGGTGAACCTAATCCATAAATTGCAGATACAGACGCTACTATTATTAGATCCTTTCTTGTTAAAAGAGCAGCAGTTGCAGCATGTCTAAGTTTTTCTATCTCTGCATTTATCGAGGAGTCTTTTTCAATATATGTATCTGTAGAAGGAATATATGCCTCTGGTTGATAATAATCATAATATGATACAAAATATTCTACTGCATTATCAGGAAAAAATGATTTATATTCAGAATATAATTGAGCTGCTAAAGTTTTATTTGGTGCTAATATAAGAGCAGGTTTATTAGACCTTGCAATAATATTTGCCACAGTGAATGTTTTACCCGAACCAGTTACTCCTAATAAAATACTATGTTTTTCATTATTTTCTATCCATTCTGTTATTTTATTTATCGCTTCTGGTTGATCACCGGTAGGATTAAATTTAGCTTTCAAATTAAACATATCTCATTTCCCCTTGTAATCCTTTCTTAATACATAGAATTATTATACTATAAATTCCCTTTTATTTCAACAATTATCCATTAAGTTATTACTAAAATAATATATATAAATTCAAATGTAAATATAGACAATTTTAAGATTGAAAATCAAAATATTATTATAGATATAGATTAAATGCAGTGATTATAATTTATAGATTAGCGTTTAGAAATAGGATGCACATTGGAAATTGCCATCACCTTACCTAAAAATAGAAGTATATAAACAATAGAAATATGATTTTTATATTATAATTTAATCTAAAAAATTGTGATAATCTCTTTAATAAAATTCACATATATAATTCTAGTGAAGTAAAATATCACTCTTTTTAAGATTATGAAATTATATTTGAAAACAGAGAATTAAATTATAATTTTTTTATAAAGTAAAATATATCAGTAGTTGAATACTACATAATATCAGTATTTATATGATATAATTATGCAATATTGAAATGTTAAATTAAATTTTTCCCTTTTTTATCTCTTTTCTATATTATAATATTTTATAGAAATATTAGTTACTTTGATTTTTTCTATATCAATAAATCCTTACTGTTGAAAATAATAATTATTAAATTTAAATAAAATTGTAAATTTTAAATTATTTTTTTATATAAACATATTAATATCCATAAAAAAAAGAGGATAATCAAAATCGAATTATCCTCAATAAAATCATGTTTATGCTTTTAATTTATTCACTTCATTATTTTTATATTGTAAAATCCCTGATATACCAGTATATATTTGTATATTTCCATTATTTTCTACAACTAGTGATGGTACTGCTCTAATTCCATATTCCTTTGCAATTTCTATATTTTGACTTGCGTCAATATGCAAAATATCATTAATTTCACTTAATTCTTCTTTTGCTTTTGGACAATTTGGACAACTTTTAGATGTAAATAACATAACTTTATTTGAGTTTGAATTATGTTTTGGTTTCACATCTGTATTTAAAACTGCATTAATATCTTTATTAACACGATCTATCTCTTTTACAATTTCACTTATTTTTAAATTAGGAACTGTTTTATCAGCTATATATTCTTTTCTTTGTTTGAATTCTTCAGATTTACCATCATTCCAATGTTGAATTGGTCTATAGTAACCTGTAATTCTACTATAAGTTTCTGTAGCTTTACCACATGTTGGACAACTATATTCTTCCCCATCAATATAACCACAGCTAGAACATATTGAATAAGTTGGAGATATTGTGTAATATGGTAAACGGTAGTTATATGCAATTTTTTTAACTAAATTCATTGTAGTTTCCCAATCTGATATTTTTTCCCCTAAGAATGTATGGAAAACTGTCCCGCCTGTAAATTTAGTTTGTAACTTATCTTGTATATCAAGAGCGTCAAAGATATCGTCAGTGAATCCTACTGGTAAATGACATGAGTTTGTATAATACGGTTTATCTTCTCCTGCTACTTTAATATCACTATATCTTTCTACGTCCATTTTAGCTAATCTATATGCGGTACTTTCCGCAGGCGTAGCTTCAAGATTGTATAAGTTTCCAGTCTCTTCTTGGTAATCTGATAATCTATTTCTCATAAAATCTAAAACTTCTATGCTAAAATTTTGTGCTTCTTCTTTAGTCATATCTACTTTTATCCAGTTTGCATTTATAGCCATCTCATTCATTCCTACTAATCCAATTGTAGAGAAATGACTATCAAAATTACCTAAATATCTTTTGCTATAAGGATATAATCCTTCGTTTAATAGTTTTGTTGTAACAGCTCTTTTTATCTCTAAACTTCTTTTTGAAATATCCATTAATTTAGATAATCTAGAATAAAAATCATCTTTATTTTTACTTAAATGAGCGATTCTTGGTAGATTTATAGTAACTACTCCAATACTTCCTGTTTTCTCTCCTGATCCAAATAATCCTCCTGTTTTCTTTTTTAATTCTCTTTTATCTAATTGCAATCTACAACACATTGATCTTACATCACCAGGTTCTAAATCTGAATTAATAAAGTTTTGGAAATAAGGTGTACCATATTTTGCAGTCATTTCAAATAATAATTTTGCATTATCACTATCCCACATAAAATCTTTAGTTATGTTGTATGTTGGAATTGGATATTGGAAACCACGTCCATTAGCATCCCCTTCTAGCATTATTTCTAAGAAAGCTCTATTTACTAAATCCATCTCAGCTTGACAATCGCCATATGTAAAATCTAATTCTTTCCCACCAACAATAGCTTTTTCATTTGCTAAATCATTTGGTACTGTCCAATCTAATGTTATATTTGAAAATGGAGATTGTGTCCCCCATCTACTAGGCGTATTTACCCCAAATACAAATGATTGCACTGCTTGTTTTACCTCTTTATATGATAAATTATCTACTTTAACAAATGGTGCTAAATATGTATCAAACGAACTAAAAGCTTGTGCTCCTGCCCACTCATTTTGCATTATCCCTAAAAAGTTAACCATTTGATTAGCTAATGTAGTTAAATGTTTCGCTGGTGCAGATGTAATTTTACCAGGAACTCCACCTAATCCCTCTTGAATTAGTTGTTTTAGTGACCATCCAGCACAATAAGCTGTTAACATAGATAAATCATGTATATGGAAATCTCCATTTTTATGTGCACTTGCTATCTCATCATCATACACTTCTGATAACCAATAATTCGCAGTTACAGCACCCGAGTTATGAAGGATTAATCCCCCTACTGAATATGTTACTGTTGAGTTCTCTTTTACTCTCCAATCTTCAGATTTAACATAGTTATTCACAACATCTTTAAAATCTAAATATGTAGATTTCATTGTTCTTATTTTCTCTCTTTGTTTTCTGTATAGAATATATGCTTTTGCTACATCATTATATCCTGATTGATCTAATGTAAGCTCTACACTATCTTGTATATCCTCCACAGTTACTTCATTATTAGAAATTTTTGATTGGAAATTAGCTGTTACACGTAGTACAAGTAAATCAAGTATATCTTCACTATATGTTTTTTCCTTAGCGTCAAAAGCTTTCTTTATCGCATCTTTAATTTTTCCTAAATTAAAGTTTAATTTCTCCCCATCTCTTTTAATTACATTAATCATTTTTGCCTCCTTTATATATTCCTTATCTTTATTCATCTAAATTAATTATACCTCATATTAAATAAAATGTCAACTAAAAAACACTATATATAGTGTTTGTTTTTATACAAATCACTATATATAGTGTTTTCGCTTGTTTTAAACTGTTTATTTTTTTATTAAAATCATTTTTTATTAATTGATTTACAATATTATTTAACTAATAGACAATAATATATAAAACGATAGAAAGGTAATAGAAAAACCAACAAAACTTCCTATTATAACTTCTGTTACCGTATGTACATTTTCACGAACTCTCGATTGTGCAACAAGCATAGCTATTCCAAATGCTAATAATCCAACAAAAGAACTTTTAGAAATAAAAAATATAGACGTCGCTATGGAGAAAGCTGCAGCACTATGTCCACTTGGCATACCACCATCTAATGGTCTTCCTTTTTTGAAAAATGCTTTTAAACCAATAACAAATACCAAAACCAATAATAAAATAATTATAGCATGATGTATATTTATAAATTTTTTATTTTTAAATTTTGATATAGTATTTCCTGTTTTTTCAAAATGGTTATAAAAAACTAAATATCCAATTGCAATAGCAAGTATTGCTGAGACAAATACTGCCCCTGCTCCTGCATCTTTTGCTATTTTTCCATACTCATTATACTCTTTTGTATTCATATCAACAACTTTTTCAATAGCAGTATTTATTATTTCAGTGATCCAGACTAGTGCTATTGCAATCAAAATCAATGCAAATTCAATTTTATTTAATCCAACTAATAAAGAGATAAATATAATTATTAGGGTTACAAAAAAATGAATTTTCATATTTCTTTCTATAATTATCGCTTCAATTATCCCTTCAATTGCATAATTCATTTTATCTATAAGTTTACTTTTTTTTAAATGATCACTATATTTTTTGTTTTTATCATCCATCTATTCTCTCCTAATATTATATTTCTCCAATATCTGCTCCTCTTTTTCTCTCATTATTTTTTTATCCTCATCTTCAATATGATCGTAACCTAGTAAATGTAGCATTCCATGTAGTAATACATAAAAAAATTCACGTTCAATACTGTGTTCATACTCTTTTGATTGTTCTTGTACTTTATCAAAGGATATTATTATATCTCCTAAGACATCATATATCCCTTCATTTTCTGTTTCGTTATACGCAAAAGAAATAACATCAGTTGGCATATCTTTTCCTCGATACTCTCGATTAATGTTTTGTATCTCGTCGTTATCACTAATTAGAACTGATATATACACATCTTTTTCTGAATCATATTCTTTTTTAATAACATAATGAATAAAACTTTCTATTTTATCTAAATCTAAATCAAATTTACTATTTTCATTTGTTAAATCAATTATAATTTCCATATTTTATACTCCTATTTTTTTATTTCAGGATATTTTATCCTTGAATGATATATTCCTTGTATTACGTTTAAAAAAGTCTTTATAACTATTTCTATATCTTTAAATGTTAATTCTGCTTCTGATAATTGATCTTCTTCAATTTTTCCATTTATTATCTTTCTTATTAAACTTTCTACTATTACAGGATTTTTATGATCTAAACTTCTTACCGCTGCTTCAATAGAGTCTGCTAACATTATTATAGCTGATTCTTTTGTACGTGGTTTTGGACCATCATATCTAAAATCTGATTCATTTATGTCTGGATTATCATTTTTTGCTTTATTATAGAAATATGCAAGTAATGTTGTCCCTTGATGTTCGGACATAATATCCCTTACTTCCTTGGGAATTTTATGCATTCTAGCTATTTTTTCTCCATCTTTTGTGTGAGATCTGATAATTAAAGCACTTAAATAAGGGTTTAATGTGTCATGTGGATTTACACCATAAAACTGGTTCTCGACGAAAAATGTCGGACGCTTTGTTTTACCAATATCATGGTAATAACATGCAACCCTTGTAAAAGTAGAATTTGCACCTATTGCTTCAGCTGCATTTTCAGCTAGTGTTGCAACTAATAAACTATGGTGAAATGTTCCTGGGGCTTTCATTAAAAGTTCTTTTAAAAGTGGATTAGAAAAATCACCTAGTTCAAGTAATTTAATATTTGTTAGTATATTAAAATAATTTTCTAAATAAGGTAATATGGAAATTGTTAACATTCCCGCCGCTATTCCAGATAACAAAAGTTGAAGTGCAATCCATATAATGTCAACTGCTTCGTATGAAAAAATAATACAAAATCCAGATCCAATAACTGTTTTTATTAATCCCATATAGATACCTGCATTTATAATATCACTTCTATTTTTAATTTGTTTAACATAATATATAGCAATTAACATACTCGTTAAATTTACAATAAATAAAAGCTGGTCAAATCCCATATATGGTAAAATATAAATAAGAGCAGTTCCTCCTATTATAAAAGCATATTTTTCTGTACTAATTATTCCTAGAATAAGTATCAAAAATCCAAAAGGAAATAAAAAAATTAATTTTATTGGTATTATTTTAAGAAAAAATAGCATTATACAAATCGAAATTAGTGTTGAAAAATAAATTTTATTTTCTATAATCTCTTTTTTTATATATTTTCTACCAAGAAACATAAATAAAATTGTTGAACATATAAAATATAAACAAATTCCAAAAATCTTTCTTAAGTAGCTCAATTTATCTAAAACACCTGTTTTATCAAGTTTTTCTTTTATCTCTTCATTAATTACTTCACCTTTAGAAATAATTATATCACCAAAGTTAATTTTCACTTTTTTTACTTCGATATTTTTTAATTGTACTGCAATATTCTCTTTTGTAGATTCCTCGTCATAAAATTTATCAGGCAAAATAATTTTTGAAAATATATCATATTCAACTTCACTAAAAATATTTTTAATCTCATTTTTTAATAAATTTAATTCCGTTTCTTCAATACCGTTTTCATATATTTTATCTATTTTTTTTAGTAAATTTGACTTTATAATGTGGTCATTATCCTCTTCGAGCATTTTTTTAATAGTTTTAAAATCAATTTGAACATTTGTATCTTTAAAAAAACTATTATATAAATTTTCTTTTTCGGATTCAGTTTTTAAAGATAAAGTAATTAGATTTTTTTTAAACATATTATATTTATCAAATATACTATTTAAATTTTTTATAACATTGATTTTAACTTGATGATCTATTGTATATATTGGCTGTGTATTCATTTTGATTTGTTCTACTACAAAATCTTTATCAAATTTATCTTCGTATTCTATAGATAATGGCGATAAAATAGTACTTTCAGAAATATTTCCAATTTCATATTCCTTCTTAGCTTTTCCAATATTAAAAAAAAATACAAAAAAAATAAAGATTAATGCAATAAATATTAATCTTAGTTTATAATTGATTTGTAATTTTTTTAATTTAGAAGATTCTTTTCCAGTACTTTCAACTTTAATAGATATTTTTTTACCTAACATTTTTATGGTTCTCATATTTTCCTCCAAACTAAAATAAATCATTATTATTAAATACATAGGACAGAAATAAATCTGTCCTATGTATTAGGTTATTTAGTTTAAAATATTTTATATTTTCCTACAAATAGATATACTAATACTAAAAACGCAATACAAATAAATAAATAAAACATAACTATCACTCTTTTATTTAATTTTCTTCCAACACTTGCTTTGAATTTTTTATTTAAATTAGATGGATTGTTTTTATTAACATTTGGTTTCACTGTATCCGTTTCTAATCTCATTCGATCAATTATCTTTAAAATATGTGATACTGCAAGATTGGAATTTTGAGATATTCTCTCTAAATCACCCTGTATTTCACTTATATTTTTATTTAATAAATCACTTTTTCTTATAATTTGTTCAACTTCTTTTTCTCTTTCGTGTCTTTTTTGCTTTATTTTAATCATCCGTTTACGTTCTACACGTTCTTGCCTATATTTTTCCTGTAAGTCCTTTATTCTTTGTTCCCTATCCATTAATTCAGTTTCTTTTTCATCTATCTCTTTATTGATTTTTTTTTGAATTATCTCTTCAGTTTCAATAATTTGATTCTCTTTTTCCAGTTTCTTTTTTTCAATTTCTTCTCTATCTGATTTCGTAAGTTTTATGCTTTTTTTTAAATGTACTCTTCTTTTTATAGTCGTAAAATAACTTTTAGTTAAAAATACGTCAATCTCTGTTTTGATATCATTTTTTACTTCATATAAAATTTTACGAACTCTTATTTTTTCTTGTTCTGTTAATGGATATTCAAATAAAGTAGATATTATATTAGAATATGTTCTTCCAAACTCATCGCTACCACCTATATAAGTTAAAAAATAAATATAAAATTCATTTTTATTTAATTCAACCATATTGTTTTCGTCTGATGGATAGTCAATGTAATTTACTTTTTCAAGTATATTTCTATATATCTCACTTAGGTTTTCCGAAAAATACGGTATAGAACCAAAATTCTTTTTATGGGTTACAACCATAAGTTTAATTTCCATACACATACCACCTTATTGTATTTTAAATAAATCATTTTTAATTTTTATCATTACTTTTATTTGATCCGAATTAGGACCCTTTAAAACTACTTCTTTATTAACATTATCAAAATTTATTGCCTGTGGTCCAAAAATATATTCATTTTTATCTGGTGTAGTAACATATACTTGTATTTCCATTTTGGTATCTAAAATGATATTTGCTCTATCTACTCCAACATAATTCATATTTTTTATCGTTCCATTAATATCTTCTTTTGATTTAAATATTATTTTAGTTTCAGATTTTTTATTTATTTCACTTGTTACTGCAACTCTCATATCCACATTACATTTTTCTCTTCTAAAATTTGAAATATCAGTATATAGTTCTACATCTGCACTTATTCCCTTGCTAATTGTAGCTAACTTATTTTTATAATCATTAGCTTGTGTTTGGAATTTTTTTTGTTTACTATTTTTTAAATAACTATTAATAGCATTTGAAAGTTCTAAAGCCTTATTTGTATTAATATTTTTATTATATTCTTCGACTTTTAACTGAATAAAACTAAAATATTCCTCTTCTTTAAGATTTTCTTTTAAAGTAATAACTAGTGTTTTATACTCTTTAAAATCTGCTTTCACAAGATATGTTTCAATTTTATCATAAATAATATTTAAATTTCTATTTTTATTTTCGCTTAATGTAATTATTTCATCATAGAGCTCTCTATCTGCAAGTTTTAAATACTTTTCGCTATTTTCTTTTACAAGATTTATCAGTCTATAATCAGGGAAATTTGTTGCGAAAGCTTTTGAATATTCATATTTTTTCAAACTAGGAGAGTTATCTTTCCATATTGTTTCTAATAATTTATATTCTGTATCAGCATCAGCTTTTTTTCTTTGTATAATTTCATTTTGTCTTTTTTCCTCTTGTAGAGCAATTTTTCTAGAATTTATAAATTCTATTGTCTCACCATCATCGAATCTATCACCTAATTTACTAAGTAAAATCTCTTTTTGATTTACATCAGTTTCTAAATCAATTGCCTCTTTATACACATCTTTTAATTTTTCAATTAATTTTTTAGAATTTAAATTTTCTTCCCCGTATTTTATAATGTAATTATCAATTTTGTCAATTTGCTCTCTTTTATTACTAACAGCTAATACTTTATCAAAATCTATTGATTCTCTATTTTTTTCCGAATAGAAGAAATATCCAACTCCAAAACCAGCAATTAATATGATAATTAGTGCAATTATCGCTATTATTTTATTTCTCCCTTTTGCAAGATATGCACTATATATTTTATCAACTTCTTTAAGAATTTCAGGATTTTTAACACTGTCTTTAAAATTATCAATTATAGCTTTTGCATCAGCTGCATTAATTTTTTCATTTTTAAAAATCTCTTTAATTTTATTTTTCCAATCAACGTCTCTTTTTTGAGATATCCAAACCATCGGTGCAAACAAGTTAAAAGGTTGATTTAAATCATCTGGTGGTAAATCTTCACCCTTTGATTCACCAAATGCAGATAATGGAAAAATATCCACTGTATCTGTAGCACCTTGTAAAATATTATATACATTTTTATAAACTTTATGGTTTTCAATATAATCTATTGCTTTTTTCTTTTCAACAACTTCATTTTTCCCTTGACTTACTTTATCCCATTTCGTTATAACTAAAGCAATTGGAATAGATTTAGACCAGGCACCATTTTCATCCTTTATATAACCTAATAGCTTATTTACTTCATCTTGTCTTCTAAATATTTCATCATCATCTTCGCTTGGATCTATAAAAATAAGAATTCCACTACAAGTGGCAAAAAACTCATATATTTTTTTCTGTCTTTTTAAAAATACATCCGCAAGAACTTTTTCTTCCATTGAATTCTCTTTTAATAATTCTCCTGCAAAGTCAAAACTTTTTAAAGCATAATCACTCTGATTAAATATGAACTCCATTACAATTTTTCTCATAAGTGTAATTTCTGTTCTAGGTAAAAGTTCCCCTTTTGAAACATACATATAGTTATTACTTAAATATTTTCTAGTTTCTTCATCTTTGCAAAGTACAGAGAATTGATTTTTATCATCTTTAAATCCAGTTAATCCATATAAAATTGTAAAAAACATAGTTTTACCTGATGCCCTTGCACCAAATACTCCTATTGGATTTTCACTATAATTTTTCAACTTATTTATCTTATTCTCTAATCTATCATCCACTTCATTTCACCATCCTATAGTCATATTAAATTCATTATTTATAATTCATCCTTATAGTTATACTATATTTATTTCATCTAAATATTTTAATATAAAAATTATACATTACTATAATAGCATATTTTCAACTCTTTTTCAATACATTTTAAGGAAAATTTAAGTTATTTTATACTAAACTATATTTCTGCTCCATATTTTATCAATAAGTTTACTACTTCTTTATATGCTTTTCCTACAGCAATTTGTATTGGTGTTTTACCATCTAGATCTTTAAAATTAATATTAGCTCCTGAATTAAGTAACATTTCAACTATATTTTTCTGGTTCTTTTTCACAGCATATGTTAAAGGGCTATCTCCATACATATCTCTAAAGTTTACATTTTGGTTTCGTTCAATAAATTTAGCTACAGCTAGTTCATAACCTAATTCAATAGAAAGCATTAAAGACTCTTCGCCCATAATAATCCCTTTTTTATTTTTAATTGATAAATCTGTGCCATTATTAAGTAGCTCAATTATAATATCTTCCTCTGTTGCATACATTAAAGCAGTATTTCCATCTTTATCTAAATTATCAATAAAAGAATTTTTAATTAAAACTTTTGATTCCTCTACTCTTTTATCCATAATTGCAAGTAATAATGGGGTCTGGTGTCTCGCATTTCGTATTTCAGTTTTTGCATCATGTTTTATTAAAGCTTCTATAATAGACGGATCCTTTTTACGCGCTGCATTTAAAAGTGGGTTGTTTCTTCTATCATTAAATTTATCTACTCTTGCACCTGCATTAATAAGGATATTTATCATCTCCTTACTATTTGCCATCATTAATACCGTATCTCCATTAATATTTATATCACCTAAATTAGGATTTAATCTAATAATCGCCCGTGCCATCTCTATATTATCATTTTCTACAGCATACATTATGGGTGTATATAATTTTTTATCGACAGTATTAATATCAACATTTAATTTTAAAAGTGATACAACATCATCTAGCTTATTGTTTTTTGTTGCAGCAAGAAGTTTTTTAGTTGCTTGTTCGTCTATCTCATTTGAAAATGAACATATACTAAAAAGTATAATACAAAAAACAATTATTAGTTTCTTCATAATATAAATCCCCCTTTATTTGTAAACTTTACAAGATTTTTTTTCAAAATATCTAAAAATATTATCAGAACTTTTTTCTAATGGATTATCCCAAATATAAAACTCTATTAATTCATTTAAGTTAACAATCGCTCTTATGTCTGAAATTTGATTATCATATAGATATAATTTTTTTATTTTTAACATATTACTTAACGGTTTAATATTTCTTATCTCGTTATTTCCCAATTCTAAATAATGGATATTTTCTAACGATAATAGAGGATCAACAATTCTAATTTTATTTTCATCTAACCACAATTTTTCTAACTTTTTTAATTTTGATAAAGGACTTACATCTACGATCTCATTTCCTGTTAATTTTAATTCTTTTAATTCAGTCATATACTCTATGCCATCAAGTTGTTTTATTTTTTTATATTCAATAGTAAGTACTGGAATCTTTTTTAGATCCTCTATAGTTATCTCTTCATTAGGTTTTCCCAATACTTTTCTAATTTCTTTTTCTAAATTTTTATCTTTAAATAATCCTTTTTGTATTGCAATAAATCCTACTTGATTACTATATATACTTTTGTATTTTGCATAAACTGAATATTCCCCTTTTTCACTAGTTTTAAATGAATCTCCAGTTATTTTTTTATTATTAATATATAATTCAATATCATTAATACTAACATTTTGCATTTTTTCATCATATTGGTCAAATACTTCTACTGTAAAATTTACTCTATCCTTATTATTTGACTCAATTGATTTTTTGTTCAAGCTAACTTTTACTGTAGCTGGATAAAGTGGAACTTCTATACTTTTTTTCGAAATTTCATCATTATTTTCGATAATTTCATTATTTTTTAAAGTTGTATCTTGTTCCACAATTTCAATTGATTCAATATTTTTTTCATCTATTTGAAAAAGTTCTTGTTTACTTTTTAATGTATAAAATAAGGCAGCTGTCACTGCAATTATTATAACTAATACTGCAATTTTTTTCAATCTAATCACTCCTTAAACTATATTCTATCGGTCTATTTTAACTACTTTATAATTACTGCCCTCTTTCACTAAATAAACAGTATAATCTTTTGTCAGATTGGTATCCCAATTGTTAAATTCATCTTTAAATGTAAAATTAACTTCTTTAATAGATTCATCATTCGGTAAATATAACTCATACTTCCAAACGCCCTCTCCCATTTCATAGAATTTTTCCATTCTTGGATCTTCCTTTTCATCAAATAAATATTCTGGTGCCCATCCATTAAATCCATATCTTATAAACATTTCCGACGGAAGGATTGGTATATTTGAATTTTTTCTATTAAGAGCTTTTCTATATTTCCATATAGCTTTACTTTTATTCGCTGAAAAATATACAACTAATGGATCATTTTCTGAAAATTCTGTTGGATATACATCTATAATTCCCTTTGGTTTAAGATTATTAATTACATTTTTTACTTTATCCACAAATTTTCCATCAGGATATTTATTAAGATATTCTTCACCATATAATATGTTATTATTTTTTATAAATCTTTCGAAATATAAACTTTCAAGTGATGCTTGAATTAATGAGCTGTTTTTTCCATTAGGATATTTTTTCAAATATTTTTTACAGATCTCCATATTATCTGAATGTGATACATAATATTCTTCTAAAAAAGTATTAAAACTTTTTGAATAAACTCCATTTGGATATTTATCTAGATATTCTTCGTAATAGCTAATATCTTTTGTCATTTTAGCACTCTTATAATAATATTTTTCTGGAAATATTGTATACATTTGAACATCTGCTATTATTCTTACTGAAGATTCTCCAAATTCATATTCTTTTTCAAAATAATAATATGAACCATCATCTAAATCTTTTCTTGCAATTAAATTGTATTTACCTGGAGTTAAATTAATACTTATATCGCTACCTTCATATTTTGCGATATATTTTTCATTTAAATAAATATTTACATTCGTTTCATCGCAAATTATTTTAAGAGTAGATTCCTTTGAAAATACTGATAGGCTTAATAGAATAAGACCTAATAGAATAATTATCTTATTTTTCATTATTTTGTCCTGCTAACAAATACTGTTTTAATGTTAGCAGTGAACACCTCCTTTTAATTATGATTAATATATTTTGTTTTACTTCGTATTAGATCTAAAATTATAACATAAATAAACATTCTATTCAAGAGTTCGATAAAAAACTTCTTGATTTTTTTATTTTTTTTTGTATAATATATATATACATATTATTATTTAATTATATAATTCTTTTAGGAGTGATACAGTGAAAACTTTATTAAGCAAACAAATTGATGATTTAAAAACATACAATGACAAACCAATTGGTGTATTTGGTGCTCGTGCTTCTGGTAAAACGATGTTTTTTACATCTTTATATGCATTGGAAACGATGCAACAACATAATAGTAACATCAAAATTAATTGTAATGATTTTGAAACAAAGGAATATTTAAAAAATAACTATAAATATCTTATAAAAGGCGAATTCCCTCCCCGTACAGACGCTAATAATATTCATAAAATTAATATGACTTATACAATTAACAATCAAAAATTTTCATTAAAAAGCATTGACTTTGCAGGAGAATTACTTTTAGGTGTACCTGATGAATATAAAAATGATTATAATGTTGCAAGTTATATTAAAAAAAAACAAGAACTAGTTTTTAATTTTTTTGCAAATTGTGGTGGAATTCTAATTTTTTTAGATCCAAATAATGATATTGACGAGTCTTTACAAAGAGAGTCTGAAATTTTAAAATTATTATCCTCTATTAAAACTTTAAATCCTTTGTATAATTCTATACCTATATCTCTAATTATTACTAAGTGGGATCTTTTTAATAATAATCTTTCCGAAGACAATATAGATAATGAAAAAGAGAAAGCTTTTAACTATATTAATTTACATAAAATATACAATCGTATATATCAAAATATAAAATCTTTTTCAAAAAAAGTAGATATATTTCCAATATCATCATCTGGAAATAGTTGTCTTGAAAAAGATCTTATGATTAAATTAAGTAATCCTTTTAATATTTTCTCTCCTCTTCTATGGATATCACATTATAGAAATCAAATATGGTATGATGAAATTGTAAGTTTAAAAAATAAACCTATAAAAATCAAGGATTTTCAGGACATTTTAGAACATTATAAAATTTATTCAATTGATAAAGAAAAAATTAATAATTTAGAAGAAATTCTCTCTATAAAAATAAGAAATAAAAAATTCAAAATAATTATATTATTTTTTATAATTATTATTTTATTAATTGTATTATCTTGGATTTTTCTATAATATTTTATTATATAATGCTGTCAATCATCTCTTCAAGTTGTTCTTTTTCTTTTTTTGATAAATCTTGACCTGATTTTAGAATTTTGAGTATTTCAGATTCACTTCCGCTACTACTAGATTCTAATATTTTAATTATTAATTTTTTGTAAAACTCCATATATATTTTTTTCCTCCTTTTTTATTATGCTTTATAAATTTTCTAGAATCTCTTTTATCTGTTTTTCGGTATATGGTTTTGTTAGAAAACCATTACCTCCATACTCGTATATTTTTTTTATTCTATCGTCATAACCTGTAGAACTCATTACAATTACTTTTGTTTCTTTATTAATTTCTCTGAATTTTCTTAAAAATTCTACACCGTTCATGAAAGGCATTACTATATCCGTTATTACAATATCTACATTTATCTCTTCAAGAGATTCTAATGCCTCTATTCCGTCAGAAGCTTCGCCAATTACAGTATATCCGATTTTTTCCAATATTCTTCTTAATATATTTCTTGAAAAATCCATATCATCTACTAAAAAAACTGTTTTACCCATAGGAATTTCAACTCCTTTTTTTAATCTTCTTAATCAAATATTATTAGTTTAATAAATATTTAAAATACTTTTACATTTTCTTATATATTCTAACTTTAATCAAAAATCCTTTTTTATTTTACTTTAATTTATGAAAAAGTTAATAAGATTGATTTTTAGTGTCTGTTAATATGGTTAATTAAAAATATATTTTAATTAATATCAATACTCATAAAAGGTATTTTATTAAAAAAATCAATATACGCTTGAAAAATACTGTATGCAAAATACGATAAATTACAAAAAATTGTTGCTAATTTTATAGAAAATATCCCAATTATAAAGTTTAATATAAAAATAATCATTAATAATGTAAAAAATATCGACAAAAATATATTTGCAAACAGAGATAAAAATGGTAATTTCCCAAAATAATATATTGATAAAGGTAACATTGCTACCTGTACTACAATTCCAGTATAAAACATCTCTCGCGTTTTACTAATATTATCTGTATTTACATATGTTTTAAATATCGGATACATATAAATTAGTGCAAAAACAGCAACATATGATAATTGAAATGAAACATTATATATATTAAGTGGATTTAGATGAATATGAATTATATAGCATAGAACAAATGACTTTTTTATACAATATCGTTCATGATTAAGTCTTGCAATTATTAAAAACATTGCCATTATATAGGATCTTACAACTGGAATTTCAAATCTACATAAGAAAACATACAATGTCGTTATAAATATTAACATTATATACTTTTTTTTATATGATATTGAAAATAGTTCTAATATATACATTAATATAAAAAATATTATACCAAAATGCATTCCAGATATAACCATTAAATGGGATATCCCTGTATAAGCATATTTTTTCAATTCATCCTTATTCTGATGATTTTTATTTCCTGTAACAAGTAAAGTATAAAAATCTAAAAAATCTTTTGGATGTTTTCTTGTATATGATTCAATTTTGTTTTCGAATATAGTCACAAATTTTTCTGATAAATCTGTATTTGAATTAATTATTTCACCGATAATTTTACCATGATTATTTATAATTTTAATATTAAAATTATAAATACCATCTTCAATATAGTTATCTTTTATATTTATAAATAATCTATTTTTAGGGTATTTATTATTAATTTTTTTCACATTTATTATATTATTTTTAATATTTCCCCTTATTTTATAATTTTCGTGTTCAATTAATTCACTATTAAATATAAATAAATTAAAAAAAATCATATTAAACATAAGAGCATATAAAAAAAAATAAAAATATATTTTATCTTTTTTTATCATATAAAGACCTATTGCTGAAAAAATTATTATTTTTAATATCATAAAATATATATTTTGAATAGATAAATAAAAAAATAATGAAAAGAAACTAAGTAAACTTACAAAAAAATATGTTTTTTTCAAAATTAACACCCCTATAATAAAATTTAGGTTTAATAAAAATATTATTAAACCTATAATCTCATTATTGCCATATTTTTTTTATTTTTTAATTTTATTCCACAGTCACACTTTTTGATAAATTTCTAGGATTATCTACATCTAAACCTTTCTCGTCTGATATATAATATGCAAGTATTTGTAATGGAATTACAGTTAAAAGAGGTGAAAATATCTCATCAATTGGTTCTATTTTCAAACTCATATTTGCAATACTGTCTATATTTTCATCATCTTCTGAAGCTAATACTATTATTTTTCCATCTCTTGCCTTTATTTCTTGGATGTTACTCAGCATTTTATCATATGTTTTAGAATTCTTTAATGCAATTGCAAGTGCAGGTACATTTTCCTCTATTAACGCTACTGGTCCGTGTCTTAATTCACCAGCAGGATATGCTTCAGAGTGGATATAAGAAGTTTCTTTTAATTTTAAAGAACCCTCTAAAGCCACAGGATAATTAATATGTCTTGCAATATACATAATATTTTTAGTATTTTTTAATTGTTTGGCAATATTTAAAATCTCATCACTTTTATTTAAAATAGTAGATATCTTTTCTGGAATTTTTTCAAGATTTTTTATAATGTATTCTTTATATTTATTATCTATTAGATTAAGATTATCCCCTAAATACAGCATAAATAAATACATCATTGTAAGCTGCGATAAAAAAGCTTTTGTTGATGCTACACCTATTTCCGGACCTGCGTTTGTATAGATTGTACCGTATGCCTCTTTTGCAATTGTAGAGCCTATAACATTAACCATCCCTATTACTTTAGCACCTGATTGTTTTGCAACACGTAATGCACCTAGTGTATCAGAAGTTTCTCCAGATTGACTTATTACAATAACTAAATTTTTTTCACTAAGAATAGGTGTTTTATATCTAAATTCTGATGCAATTTCTACAATTACAGGTAGTTTTAATATTTCTTCAATTATAAATTTCCCTACTAATCCAGCATGATACGATGTTCCACACGCAATTATATTAATTTGTTCTATTTTTCGCAACTCTTCTTTTGTAATATTAAAATTATCAAATTTTATTTTTCCATTTTCAATTTTCCCTCTTAATACATCTTCTACAACTCGTGGTTGCTCATGTATCTCTTTTAACATAAAATGTTTAAAACCAGACTTCTCTGCCATTTCAATTGTTAAATCAATATTTTCTACCACTTTATTTAAAATATTTCCTTCTAAATCGGTAATCGTCACTTTATTTTTCTCTATAACTCCAATCTCATAATCATCCATAACAATTATATTTTTTGTATGTTCTAAAATTGGTGGAATATCAGATCCAAATATATTTTCATTTTCACCTATTCCAATTAACATTGATGTACCTTTTTTGGCAATAATAATTTTATCTGGTTCACTTTCTGAAATTACTGCAATTGCAAATGTTCCTTTTAAATATTGTATTATTTTTTGTACTGCTCCATATAAATTTCCAGTATAATATTCACTTATTAGATGTACTATAATCTCCGAATCTGTTTCAGATATTATTTTATGATCTTTTTTTATAAGTTCCTCTTTTAGTTCAAGATAGTTTTCAATAATACCATTATGTACTAGTGCAATAGTTTTTCTACAATTTGTATGTGGATGCGAATTAATTTGAGTTGGTTTTCCATGTGTTGCCCATCTTGTATGTCCTATTCCTATATTACTTATTATATTAGTATCCTCAATATATTTTTTTATTTGAGTCAGTTTTCCGGATTCTTTTTTTATAATTAAATTTTTATTATCATCTATTAATGCTATACCCGAAGAATCATATCCTTTATATTCTAATTTAGTTAATCCATTATATAATATATTTTTTGCATCTTTTTCCCCTATATAACCTACTATTCCACACATAATTTACGGTATTACTACCTTTCACCTCCTGTTAAAAATTATATTTTGTTTACTCTTCTTTTAAATGAAATTAGTGTATTTTTCATAAGCATTGCAATAGTCATCGGCCCTACTCCACCTGGCACAGGCGTTATATAGGATATTTTATCAAAAACACTATCATAATCAACGTCACCATAAAGTTTAGTGCTTCCATCAATACGATTTATTCCTACATCGATTATAATAGCACCATCTTTAACCATATCTTTATTTATAAATTTAGCTTTACCTATTGCTGCTACAATAATATCTGCGCCTTTTACTACGCTATTTAAATCTTTTGTTCTACTATGGCATATTGTAACTGTAGCATTTTCTTTTAATAACATAAGAGATATTGGTTTACCTACAATATTACTACGTCCTACAATAACAGCATTTTTTCCATCAATTTTAATATTTTTTCTTTTTAATAGCTCTATTATACCGTATGGTGTACATGGGAAAAAACCATCATCTGCACCTATCATTAATTTCCCAACATTAATTGGATGAAATCCATCTACATCCTTTTCCGGCAAAATACTATTTAATATTTTATCAGAATTAATATGTTTTGGAAGAGGTAATTGAACCAATATTCCATCAATATCAACATTTTTATTTAGTTCATTTATTTTATCTAGTAATTCATCTTCACTTGCATTTTCAGGTAATACATATTTTTCTGAATAAAAACCAAGTGATAAACAAGTTTTTTCTTTTGAACCAACATAAACATTTGAAGCGGGGTCATTCCCTACTAGTATAACTGCTAATCCCGGAATTTTACCAGTTTCTTTTTTTAAGTTTTCAATTTCAAGTTTAATCTCATCTTTTATATTTTGAGAAATTTCTTTTCCGTTTATTATTTTTTCCAAATTATTCACCCCTAATCGTTTTTAATTTTTTTTGACTTTTTTTTTTGCTTTTTTTAATATTTTTTCTTTCCAATAATTTATCTCCTGTAATTTAGCATATAAATCAATATTTTCTACAACAACTGATTCTGGTAAATTTAATTTAATAGGAGCAAAGTTAAGTATTGCCTTAATTCCAGATTCTGCAATTAGTTCTGATACCTCTTGTGCTACAAATTTTGGAACAGTTAGAATCGCAATATCAACGCTTTCTGAATATTTAGAAATTTCATTACTAAGTTCGCTAATATTTTTTATCTCAATATTTTTTAAACTTTTTCCAATCTTCAATTCTGAGTTATCAAAAATACCAACAACATTAAATCTTTGTTTTGTAAATTCTGATTCAGAATAAAGAGCGCTACCTAATCTTCCAAAACCTACGATTATAACATTATTTATTTTATTAATTCCAAGTATTTTTTCTATATCATTATATAATGTATTTACTTTATATCCTTTTCCTCTAATTCCAAATTCACCAAAATTTGCTAAATCCTTTCTAACTTGAGCTGCTGTAAATCCCATTTTATCTGCTAAATCCTTTGATGAAATATAATCTTCCCCATCAGAATTTTCTAAACATCTTAAATACTTTGTTAATCTTTCTATTACTTTTGGTGAAATTTTATCTACTGCCATCTCTTCCCCCTTAATTAATTAAAAATATCTCCTATTTTAATATAATTTCCATTTATAATGTCCTGTCCTGTTAATATTTTTTTATTTTCTGGTTTCACTCTTGTAAGTAATAATGCACCATTATTTACTTTTACAATAGGACCTTTATTTTTGATAATATCTACAATTTCTCCAATACTACCTTTATAGTTTTCATTTATTTTTTCTACACTATGAATTTTAAATATTTTATCATTTAAAATTGAATATGCTCCTGGAAATGGATCTATTCCTCTTATCAAATTAAATAGGTTATCAACAGTATCATCCCATTTTATCTGGGTGTCTTCTTTTTTTATCGGTTTAACAAAAGTTGCTTCATTATGGTTTTGTTTTATAATATTAAGATTGCCTTTAAATATATTCTCCAAAGCCTCTAAAAGAGTATCTGCTCCTACGATTTTCAATTTATCATGTAGACTCATAAAATTATCAGTTTCATCAATAATGACTTCTCTTTTTAAAATCATATCACCTTCATCGAGTCCCTCTTCAATGTACATTATTGTTACACCTGTAACTTTATCTCCATTAATAATAGCACTTTGAATTGGTGAAGCCCCTCTATATTTTGGCAATAAAGAAGCATGTACATTTATAATTCCATATTTTGGTAAATCAATTATTTTTTTAGGGATAATTTTCCCATATGCAACAACTACAATTATATCAGGATTAATAGATTTTAAAATTTCAAATATTTCATCATTATTAATATTTTCAGGTTGATATACTGGTATATCTTTATTTAAGCCAAACTCCTTAACTTGTGAATATTTTACTTTATTATTACGCATATTTCGTCTATCAGCTTTAGTAAATATTGCTGATATGCCATATTTATCGTATACTTTCTCTAAAGAATACGCTGCAAATTCTGGTGTTCCCATAAATACAATTTTCATTTACAATCCTCTTTCTATATTATAAATTTTTTAAAGTTTCTTTTTTTATGGCATCTAGTTTTTTAGATACTAGTTTTTTCCCAACTGTGGATAATCTATCAACAAACATTATACCATCTAAATGATCATTTTCGTGTTGAAGTGCTCTTGCATATATTCCATCTGCCTCTTCAATAATTTCTTCACCTTTTTCATTTAAGTATTTTACAGTTACTTTTTCTGGTCTTTTTACCTTTTTATATGTTCCAGGTATACTTAGACATCCTTCTTCCATTTCAATAATAGAACTATTACTTTCTATAAATTCTGGATTAATTATAGTTTTTATCCCTTCACCTATATCTATAATAAATAATCTTTTATTTATACCCACTTGTGGTGCTGCTAAACCTATACCAGATGCACTATACATTGTTTTTTTCATATACTCTATTAATTCTAGTAGTTCTTCATTTATATCATCAATTTTTTCACTTTTTTTTCTAAGAACCGGATCTCCATATGTTCTAATTTTCATTTCCATTATATTAACCTCCTATTTTACATTAAATTAATCGGATCCACATCAATAACTATCCTAACATCATTTTTATTATTATATTTAAATAATATATCTCTAATTTTTTTCTTGAAAATATTAATTTGTTCTCTATCACCCTTTATAAATATTTGATATCTGTATCTTTTATTTATTTTATATAAAGGTGCTTTAAATGGACCATATATCATAAATTTTTCTGATTCATTTAAAATATCCTTAATATCATCATAGAACTCTTTTGCACTATTTTCTAATTTAGATTCATCTTCGCAAGATACAATAATATTTATTATTTTACCAAAAGGGGGATAATTTAGCTCTTTTCTATTTTTTATCTCATAATTATAAAACTCCTCATAATTGGCATCAATTGCCATTTGTATTGCATAATGATCCGGATTATATGTTTGTATTATAACTGTACCTCGTTTTTCTCCTCTACCTGCTCTACCTGCTGTTTGGACAATTAATTGAAAGGTTTTTTCACTTGATCTAAAATCTGGAAAATTTAAAATTGTATCTGCTGAAATTATCCCTGCTAATGTAACATTAGGAAAATGAAATCCCTTAGCAATAATCTGTGTTCCTAATAAAATATCGTATTTTTGTGATAAAAAATCATTATACATATTTGTATAAGCATCCCTCTCTTTTACCGTATCCGAATCAATTCTAAGTATTCTTGCTTCAGGAAATATTTCCTGTAATTCCATCTCAATTTTTTCCGTGCCATAATTATGATATGAAAATTCATCACTATTACAATCAGCGCATATTTTTGTAAATTTTTTTTCTTTTCCACAGTATGAACATTTTAATTTGTTTTCAATTTTATAATAACTATACGATACTGAACAATTCTCACATTTTTCAATATGTCCACATTTTTTACATTGTATTTGATTTGAATATCCCTTTTTATTTAAAAATAGAATAACTTGTTCATTATTTTTTATACAATTTGAAATTTCTTTTAGTAATTTTTCACTAAAATTTTCTCTTTCTTCATTTTTCATATCAACAATTTCAAATTTAGGTGGTGTAATATTATTGTACCTTCTATTTAATTCTAAATATTCAAAAATATTATTTTTTCCATAATAAAAACTTTCTATTAATGGTGTTGCAGTACCAAATATTACTTTTAAATCCTCAAGTTCACTTCTTTTTATAGCTACATACCTAGCATCATATACAAAATTACTATCTTGTTTGTATGTTGTTTCGTGTTCCTCGTCAATTATAATATATTTTAAATTTTTAACTGGTGCAAATATTGCAGACCTTACACCCACAATAATTTTTTTTTCGCCGTTATTCACATGATTCCATTCATCAGCTTTTTCTCTATCTGTTAATTTACTATGAAGAATAGCAATTTTATTTCCGAATGTTTCCTCAAATCTTTTAATAATTTGAGGAGTAAGAGAAATCTCCGGAACTAAAAAAATTGCACCCTGATTATTCCTGTTCGCTTCCTTAATAATTTCAATATATATTTCTGTTTTACCAGAACCAGTAACCCCTTTTACTAAAAATAGTTTTTTACTCGAGTTAATAATACTATTTTTTGTATTTTCTTGTTCATTTGTAAGTTTTATTTTTTTATTATATTCATTTTCTAGTATTATATGCTTAATAACCTTTTTTCTTTTATCTCTAATAACTTTTTCTAATTTTAAGATATTTTCTGCTATCATATAATCAATTAAACTTTTGTCAAATTTTCTTTTCAAAGTATCTAAACTAATATTTTTTTTAACTTTCATATAATCTAAAAAAATTTTATCATTTTTATTTCGCGGTATAAAAATTTTATTTAATTTACATCTTGAAACCATTTCATTTCTCATATTTTTAGGTAATACTCCAGTTATAATGTTTGAAAAGTTTGTAATATAGTAGTTTCTTATCCATATATATAGTTTTAAATGTATCTCATCAATTTTTATACTATTTTCAATTTTACCCTGAATTTCATTAACAGTGTAATCAAACTCCGTTTGTTGTGAGTAACCCATAATTATTGCTTTTCTTGTTTTATTTTGAAATTTTACAATAACTTGTTCCCCAATTTTATAATCGTTATTTTCACTTCCATAAGTAAAAAGCATGTGTGATATGTCTTCAATATATAAATTATAATAATGCATTGATATTTTCTCTATTTACAACACTTTCAACAATACTTAATAGTTCTTTTACCTCGACTGGCTTCTCTATAAATCCATTAGCACCTGCTTCTTGTGCTTTTATTTTATCTTCATGAAATGTTTTTGCTGAAAACATATAAATAGGAATTTTACTATATTTTTCCTTAGCTCTAATTATTTTACATATATCATATCCACATGCATTTCCATTAGAAAACATAACATCTAAAATTATCATATCCACATCACTTAATATTTCAAAATAAGATTTATCCCAATTTTCACCTACAATTACCTCATAATTGTTATATTCAAGAACAAATTTAACAAATTCTAAGAGCTCTACTTCATCATCTAAATACAATATTTTATTTTTTTTCATCTCTTTTCATCCCTCACATTTTACATTTCTTCTAAATTTAAATACACTTTCTGTACTTTATCTAGACACGAACCACTCTTTGGTTCATGGCTCTTAATTTTTCCAGAACCTTTTATTATAATCTCGTAATTTGTTTCAGAAAAAAATTCCAGTGCATCCCTTAGAGAATAGCCAACAAAATTAGGCATAATATTTTTTTCAGTGTCTATTTTTAATGTTTTAAACTGCACTTCATCATCTTTAAGATATATTATTTTCTCTTTAATATTATTTGGTATTATATTTTTATATTTTATAATTCTTTCAAATACCTTTTTTGCAACTGGTGCAGCTACTTCTCCACCATAAATTTTTCGTTTTGGTTCATCAACTACTATTAGACATAAATATTCTGGATCATCGCTAGGGAAAAAACCTGCAAATGATGCAATATATTTACCTCGTGCATATCCACCTTTTCCTGCCTTTTGCGATGTACCTGTTTTCCCGCCAACATTATACCCCTCTATATATGCACCTTTTCCAGTTCCGTTTGCTACTGCTCTTTCTAAATATAATCTCATAGTTTCACTAATTTTTTCATTTTCAAAAACTCTTCTTTTTAATTGTGGATTGTTTTTTAAAACAATTTCTCCAGTAGGTGTTTCTACTCGATCTACAATTATTGGTTTATATAAATATCCCCCATTAATCACAGCTGCAAATCCCATTACCATTTGAATTGGTGTAACTACGATCCCTTGTCCAAAAGAGATTGTTGGCTTAGTAAGTCCACTCCAATTAGCTAAATTAGGAACAGATACATCTCTTTCTCCCGATAATTCAATATCTGTTTTCTCATTAAATCCATATCTTAATAGTCCATTATACATAGTTTGATTTGTCATATTATCGCCAATCATTATCATGCCAACATTACTTGATTTTTCTATAATATCAGAGATGCTTAAGTTTCCAATAACACCATTTCCATGATCTTTTAATATTGTATTGTATTTTTTTATTCTACCTGTTGAATAAAATCTGCTATTTTCATCGATTACACCTTCATTTAATGCCATAGAAACTATAATTGGTTTAAAAACAGAACCTGGTTCATATTGATTATAAATCACATTATTTCTTGTATCCACAAGTCTATCACTAACAGGAAAAGAAGACATTGCTAAAATTTTCCCATTTTTAGGAGACACTATAACTCCCGCTGCCCATTCAGCATTGGTTTCAATAAAAGTTTTGTATAAATTTTCATCTAAAATATGTTGCATAACATAATCAATAGTCAAAATAACATTATTTCCATCCTTAGCCTCAACTTTTTTATATTGATTTTTTAGAGGTAATTCAAATTTATTATGTGTTGAAAGATATGTTTCGCTATAACCTTTAGTTCCTTTTAAATAGCTATTATATGTTCTCTCAATACCATACATACCCTCTTTTTCAATATTAATAAATCCTATTATATTTTTAAATAAATCTAACTCTGGTAAAATACGTATAGTGTCTTCTTTAAAAAATACACCTGAAATTATTGATTCTCTTTCCAACTTTTTTTTATCTTTAATTAATAAGTTATAAATTTCCTCTTTTTCCTCTGCGAAAACATTATTTGAAATATTTAAATACCTTCTTTTATTTTCTTTACCAACCTTTATTTTATTTTTTAATTCTTCTTCATTAAGATTTAACACGCTAGAAATAACCGAAGAGATTTCATCTAAATATTTATCACTTATTCTAAAAGGATCTAATATTAATATGTAAGATTCTAAATCATATGCAATTTCTTTTTTATCGTAAGTTAATATTTGTCCTCTTTTATCTTCTAAGTATTCCTTTGTATAATATTGTTTATATGCAATTTTCTTCCAATTTTTATGTTCTATAATTTGAATCTTAAAAAGATTTACAATCAACAATATGAATCCAAAATAAAATACTCCTATTACAATTTTAATTCTTTTATTATTTATTTTATTGTTCATTTTGTTATTCATTTTGTACTTATAACGTCCTCCTATCAAATCAATCTTTTATAATACAGCTATATATATTATAACATATTTTCATATTTTTTTAAATATTCTTTTTTTATTATTTCTATTATATTTTCTGAGTTATTTTTTTCTATATTATTTAATTTCCTAACAATATTAATTGTATTTTTTCTAAATATATTAGTTATAAAAATTCCATCTGAATCAATTAAATCATCTAACTTATATTCACCATATTGTATCTTATACCCCAAACTATTTATTATTTCTTTTACACACTCTGTGGATACACTATTTAAAATATTTAATGTATTTTTTGGAGTATTTATAATACCCTTTTTTATAAAAAAAACATTTCCATAAATTGTATTTGTAATATTTTTTTCTCTATTAATATAAATTCCATCATCTAATTGCTCCTTAATAATCTCTTTTTTAGCTAATAAATCAGTTAATCTATTTATAGTATTGTAATTAGATAACTCATTATGATAAACTGATTCGATTATTTTAATATCATATGTATTTTTATTATAATTTTCATATTCTCTAGTATCATCTAGTGATATATATAACTCTGTGTCGTTAACGACAATATTAATGATATATTCATTATTTTCGGTATCTTTTAGATTTGTATATTCATTAATAATTGAATAAAAATCAATTTTTCTATATATATCGAGACTTTTCATATTTTTTTCTAGTTTTTCAATATGTATATCAATTAAGTTTAATTTATTGTTAGTTATTTTTATCTCCTCTATACAGCCTTGCCCGTACAAAAAACCTTTATTTTTTTTCTCATTGTTTAAAATAAATTTATCGTTATAATATATAATTTTTTTATCTTTATTTTTCAATAAATTCACCACCTTTTTTTATGCCTTAATCGGCAAGTTGTATAACTTGCCGATTAATTTTTTTTATATCTGGTTTAATTTTTCTATTAAAATTTTATTAAGAGTTTGTGGATTTCCTTTTCCTTTTGTCATTTTCATTGCTTGTCCCACTAAAAAACCAATTGCTTTTGTTTTTCCATTTTTATAATCTGCTACTGAAGCTGGATTTGCATTAATTATATCAATAATAATTTTTTCAAGTTCACTTTCATCAGTTATTTGAATCAATCCTTGTTCTTTTACAATTAATTCTGGTTCTCTATTATCATCTAACATTGTATTAAAGACTTTTTTTGCAATATTATTACTTATCACGTTTGAATCTATTAATTTTATTAATTCACCTAAATTGTTTGGATTTATAGTAAATTTATCAATTTCAATTGATTTTTCATTTAAAACACGTATCACTTCTGTCATTATCCAGTTACTTGCAGATTTTGCATTATTTGATTTTTTTGCTACAATTTCAAAATAATCTGCCATATCTTTTTCTGTTGATAATACTTCTGCATCATAAATAGGAATAGAGTATTCTTTTACAAATCTCGATATTTTTTCCTCGGGAAATTCTGGCATCTCCATTTTAATTTTATTTAGTTCTTCATCGGTCACACATATCATAGGTATATCTACTTCTGGGAAATATCTATAGTCATCTGCGTCTTCTTTCACACGCATTGATTTTGTCACTCCTTTATTATCATCCCAAAGTCTTGTTTCTTGTATTACTTTTCCACCTGATTCTATAAGATCTTTTTGTCTTTCTATCTCGTGCTCTATTGCTCTAGCAACTGCTTTAAATGAATTTAAATTTTTTGTTTCTGTCCTTGTACCAAATTCTTTTTGACCTTTAGGACGTATTGATACATTTGCATCACAACGTAGCGAGCCTAATTCCATACTTACATCGCTTACACCTGTGTATTTAATTAATGATTTTAATTTTGTTAAAAATTTATAAGCTTCCTCAGAACTTCTCATATCTGGTTCAGATACAATCTCTATTAATGGCATACTAGCTCTATTTAAATCAACGTATGACTCATCAGCAATATCGCTATGTACTAATTTTCCAGCATCCTCTTCCATATGTATTCTTGTAATATTTATTCTTTTTACACTGTTATCGTCTAATTTTATATCAATATATCCATGTTCCGCATATGGCATTTCAAATTGACTTGTTTGGAAAGCTTTTGGATTATCGGGATAAAAATAGTTTTTCTTATCAAATCTACTATATTTATTTATATTACAATTTAAAGCATATCCAGCTTTTATCGCATACTCTAGCGCTTTTTTATTAAGTTTAGGTAATGTCCCAGGATGTCCTGTGCATGCTGGACAAGTGTGTGAATTCGGTGCTTTACCATCATAGTCTGTACTACAATTACAAAATATTTTTGTATTTGTTTTTAACTGACAATGTACTTCCAATCCAATAACTACCTCATATTCTATAGACATTTTTATATTTCCTCCCAAAAATTATTTATTTAATTTGAATTCTCCACGTACTTTTTCATAAGAATATGCAGTTTTTAATATTTTCCCCTCATTAAAATGGTTCCCTATTAACTGCATTCCAACAGGTAATCCCTCTTCTAACCCAATAGGGATTGTTAATGCAGGTAATTTTGCTAAACTAGCTGCTGTAGTATACATATCTGAAGAGTACATTTTTACAACATCATCTATCTTCTCATTAAAATTAAATGCTGTTGTTGGAGTTGTTGGTGTAAGTAATACATCCACATTTTTAAATACATCGATGAAATCTTTAGTTATTATTTTTTGAATAGCTAAAGCACGTTTATAATATTTTTCATACGAACCAGTACTTAAAAAATGTGTTCCTAATAGAATACGAAGTTTCACTTCATTGCCAAAACTTTCTGTTCTACTTTTTACATACAGTTCTTCTAAATTATTATAATTTTTAGATCTGTAACCATATCTCACTCCATCATATCTTGATAAATTTGCACTTATCTCTGATGTACCCAATATATTGTATACTGAGGTTGCATACTTTGTATGCGGAAGAGAAACTTCGATTACTTCTGCTCCAAGATTTTTATAATTTTCTACTGCATTTAATATATGTTTTTTTATCCCTTTATCCAGAGAATCATTTTCTAAATATTCAATTGGTAATCCTATTTTCATCCCTTTTATGTTTTCATTTAAATAACTAGTATAATCAATTTTATCTTGTTTTATCGATTTTGCATCCATCTCGTCATATCCTGAGATAACATTTAAAGATAATGCAGAATCTCTTACATCTTTTGTTATAGGTCCTATTTGATCTAGAGATGATACTGTAGCAACTAATCCGTATCTTGAAACAAGTCCATTTGTTGGTTTTAATCCAACTACACCACAAAATGCAGCAGGTTGTCTTATACTTCCACTTGTATCAGAAGCAATTGATAATATCGAGCTTCCTATTGCAACAGATGCTGCAGATCCACCGCTAGATCCCCCTGGCACCTTTGAAATATCCCATGGATTTTTAGTTTTTTTAAAAGCAGATGTTTCAGTTGAAGAACCCATTGCAAATTCATCCATATTAGTTTTACCTAAGATTATCATACTACTTTCTTTTATTTTTTTTACAGTAGTACTCTCGTAAATTCCAATATAATTTTCTAACATTTTCGATCCTGCTGTAGTTTTTTCACCATTTATTATTATATTATCTTTTAATGAAATTGGAATTCCTGCAAGAATCGGTAATTCTTCACCTTTATTTATTTTTTCATCTATAGATTTAGCTTCATTAATTGCAAACTCTTCTCTTGTTGAGATATAGCTTTCTATATCATTATCAGTCTCTTTTATTCTTTTAATAATATTTTCTGTTAATTCTAATGCTGTTATCTCTTTGCTTTTTAACATATTAGATAATTTATGTCCCTCTAATTCATATAATTTCATTAGAAAATCCTCCTCAAAATATTTTAACCTACTATTTTTGGTACAACAAAAGCACCGTCCTCTTCTAAAGGTGCATTTTTCGTTATTAATTCTTTATTTTCATAAATTTTCACATTATCTTCTCTGAAAATGTTTTTTAATTCCGTCGGATCAGTGAATTCAACTAAAATATCTAAGTCTACTCCAAAAATATTCTCTACATTTTTTAATACATCATTAATTTTGCTTTCATAATGTGCTATCTCTTTAGAAATATCTAGTTTTGAATTTTTAGAAATATTTATTATCTCTTTCTCATTAAGCAACATTAATTTCACCTCCCAGTTTTATTTAAATTATTTTATATAATATTTGATAATATCATCAAAATCATCGTATTTTATATGTGAAATATTGTTTTTTTCACAATATTTCTCTAGTGAATGATCTCTTCTAGCAAAAATTATGTCTGCAACACCACAGACAGATATATCTGAAAGTCCATCACCAATAAAAACAACTTCTTTATATAATTCTTTATATTTTTTTACAATACTTTTTTTACAAACACCTTCAAAACAATCATCTACATCAAAGGGGTATTCTATTTTTATTTTATTATTATTTAAAAAGAGTAACTCGTTTGCATATATCATTTTTTTATCAATATTAATTTTATTTTTCTCTAAAACTGCAAAAATATTTTCATATGTTCCAGCACTAACAATTCGAAAATCCTCTATTTGATTTTTAAAGTTTATAAAATTATTATCTATATCTACATTATCGCCTATACTTTTATAAAAATCCTCTTTGCTAATTGTTAAACTTTCTAGTAATCCAGACAAATACTCTTTTACATTAATTTCCCCTTTTCTAATTCGGTTTTGGTAATTATCCAGTAGAGTTTTATTATATTTAATCATTATCGTATCAGTTGTATCTTTGTTTGTTAATGTATTATCAAAATCAATTAAAAAAATTCTATCTTTTTTTTCCAATTAGCTTCCCTCTTTCCTTACTCTTATTGAATTGGCATGTGCATCTAATCCTTCAACTTCTGCTATTCTAATTACATGGTCAGCACTTTTCATAAATAGATCTTTTGGATAGTATAAAATAGATGTTTTTTTAATGAAATCATCAACATTTAATGGAGAATAAAATTTAGCAGTCATATTTGTAGGTAATACATGATTTGGACCTGCAAAATAATCTCCAATTGGTTCGGGAGTATATTGACCTAAGAAAATTGCTCCTGCATTTTTTATTTTAGGAATTGATTCAAATGGTGCTTTTATTTGAAGTTCTAAATGTTCTGGTGCAATTTCATTTGAGATTTTAAATGCGTCTTCAATGTTTTTTACTAATATCATAATTCCATTTTTTTCTACACTCTCTTTTGCAATCTCTTTTCTACTTAACTTATTTAGTTGAATTTGAACCTCATTTTCAAATTTTGAAGCAATTTCTTCTGAATCAGTTATTAAAATTGATGCAGCCATTGGATCATGCTCTGCTTGTGATAAAAAATCTGCTGCAATATATTTAATATTTGCAGAATTATCTGCAATAATAAGTATCTCACTAGGACCAGCTATCATGTCAATATCCACTGTTCCATATACCATTTTTTTTGCAACAGTAACATATATATTTCCCGGACCAACAATCTTATTTACCGGTTCTAATCCCTCTATTCCATAAGCTAAAGCCCCTATTGCCCATGCGCTTCCCATTTTATAAATATCTTTTATACCAATTAAATCTGCTGCAACAAGCAAAAAAGGACTTATTTCATTTTTATTGTTAGGTGGAGTTACCATAACAATCTCATTTACACCTGCAATTCTAGCAGGAATTCCATTCATTAATACAGATGATACTAGCGGTGTACTACCTCCAGTTCCTCCTGGAACATATAAACCAACTCTATCTAAAGGTGTAATTTTCATGCCAAGCATTTCTCCATTTTCTCCAAAATCCATCCATGAATTTCTTTTTTGCTTTTTATGAAAATTTTCTATATTTTTTTTAGCTTTTTTTATCGCAACTAGAAATTCTGAATCCACTAATTTATATGCATTTTCAATCTCTTCTTTTGTAACTTTAAGGTCTGAATTAGTAAAATTAGGTGAATCATATTTTTTGGTATATTCAATAATAGAGCTAGTTTTATATGCTTTTACATTCTCTAAAATATCTTTAACAATTGATTCGTATTTCTCATCTATAACAAATCTTCCCTCTAATAACTTCATTACATCATCTATTTTTCCATTATATACTATTTTTTTCATTACTAAATACACTCCTTTTTTTATAGCTCTCTTAAGTATTTTAACTCTTTATCTGTTAATTCTCTATATTCGCCTGGTTTTAAATCTCCTATATCCAGTTTTCCTATTGCCACTCTCTTCAAATATTGCACTCTATGAGATAACTCTTTAAACATTCTTCTTATTTGCCTATTTCTTCCTTCTCTTATCTCAATTTTTAGTGACGTATTGTAGTCATCAATATAGGTAATTTCAACCTTTGCAGGTAATGTTATTCCATCATCAAGCACTACACCATTTTTAAGTTTATCTAGGCTTTCCCTTGAGAGTTTTCCGCTAATTTTAACAAAATATTTTTTAAAAACTTCATTTTTTGGATGTACAATTCTATTGAATAACTCTCCATCGTTTGTTAAGATTAATAATCCCTCTGTTTCATAATCAAGTCTTCCAACTGGGAAAATTCTAGTATTTGTTTTAATTAAATTAGTTACTACCTGTCTGTCAGAATTATCACTTACAGCAGATATAACTTTTCTAGGTTTATTTATAATATAATATTCAAGTTTAATATCTTTATTTTCAATTTTTTTCCCGTTAAAAATAATTTCATCTTTTATAGGATTAATCTTTTGACCAAGTTTAGCACATTCTCCATTAACATAAACTTTTTTTTCATCAATAAGCTCATCAATCTTTCTACGTGCCGCAACACCCATATCTGATAAATATTTATTCAATCTTATAAGTTCCATTTTTCACATCCTCGTAACTTGGTAAATCACAAATTTTTGTTATTCCAATATAATTAAGAAATTCATCAGTAACACAATATAAATTAGGTGTTCCTATTGTGTGTTTTTTTCCACAGATCTCAATTAAATTCTTTTCTTCTAGTGTGGTAAGTACTTTTTCTACATTTACTCCTCTTATTGCCTCGATCTCCCCTTTTGTAATTGGTTGTTTATACGCAATAATTGTTACAGTTTCTAATGCAGCTTTTGTTAATTTTTTGGGTTTTGTTTCTTGACTAAAAAAATCTATAATATCTTTTCCATAATCAGGATTTGTAAGCATCTGTACTTTGGTATCATCATATATTTTAATAATTATACCGGAGTTTTTCTTTTCCCCTTTTAATTCATATAAGATTTTAAGTATTTCGCTATTTTTCATATTAAAATAATCCGACAAATCTTTAATATCGACTGCATCTCCTGAAATAAAAAGTATAACCTCTATTTTATTTATTATTTGCATTTATCACACCAACATTTTTAATTATTATATATTTTGATAAATTTATAGCTCTAATTTTATCATCTTTTATAGCAATATCTTTATTTTTAATACAAAAACTATTCGGAATTAGCATACTATTTTTATAAATTATATCATCAATATAATTAGTAATTAGATTAAATTCTTCAACTTTATCACAATTATACAGTGCAATTGCTGTATCTAATAGATTTTCTGTAAAAATCTCTTTATCATCTTTAGTTTCAAGACTTTTCAAGTATTTTTGGAAATAAGTTTTGTTTATTAACTCAATTTTATCTTCAGAGACTATATCTTTATCAACAATGATAATATCTTTATACGAATACTCATTAAATTTATTTATTGAATTATTTATTTTACATGTAATTTGCAAATAATCCAATACGACCTCTTTTGATATTAAATAACTTGTTTTTTCTAATAAAGACTTAATCCCTTTGCTAATATAATATAGTTTCTTTAATTCATTTTTTGTTATAATAAGCTCGCTATTATTATATTTTTCATAAATATATTCAAGGATATTTTCTTGAATAGAAAAATAGTTTTCATTAAAAATTGTAAAATCTTTTGATTCATTTAAATATTCAGAAAAAACTAATAAAAACAGACCTAAATTATCATCGTTATTATTTTTCATTAAATTTATATTTTTTTCGTCTAATAATTTTAAAATGATTTTTTTTGCTTCATTATAATGACCAGTTTTTATCAGTGCATATGTAGTATACAGTGTACTTTCTACATCATATGTTGAACTGTTTGGAATTGAATGTGATAATATTTTTTCATTATTAATTTGCAACATTTTTAATATTGTAATCTGCTTTATAAGTAATTCATCATTTTTATATAAATCATTTTTGTCAGATTTATTATGCCAATAATTCCAGTGACTTATCTCTTGATTCAGAATATAATGCGTTGGTAAATTATTGACAAATTCTCTATCAATTGCAGAAAAACTTATCATAAGTATCTCTCGTATACTATTATAACTTTCTAAATTTCCCTTATTTACAACAATTGAAATGTCATTATTTATTTTTTTCTTTATAGAGCCTTTTGATTTTAAAAGCTTATTATCAAATTTTTTTTGATTATTCGTAATAAATATATCTGAATCATTAACAATTGATTTTAAATTTAATTTATTAAACGAATATAGTTTACTCCATTTATTCCAATATACATTTCCAGTTTTATCTGATTTAATATTATATACAAGTTTAATATTTGTATTAAATTTTATCTCCTCTGTAATAATATCAGTAGTTATAAAAAAAGATTCTTTGTTTGCATCAAAAGGAGTATAAATATTTATTTCAAATTTAATTCCTTCTTTTAATGCAGTAATTTTGATTATATTTGTACCCTTTATATAATCAATCTCTTTTATATAATCTTTAATATAGTAAAACTTATTATTCTGTATAAATCCTAATTCGATTTCATTAATATCTTTATTTTTATTAACCATGTCACTATATATATTTTGAATCATAGCTTTATTTTTACAAAATTCAATATATACTGTACTATTTGCACTAAATAAATTTGTATTACAATATAAATTTAAATTAGAAATAAAAATAAATATGAAAATAGATAATATAGTTATATTTTTTTTCAATTTTTTCCTCCTGAAACTAAATATTAAAAAAATCTTTTAACATTCTTAGTATATTTTTTTCATTACTAAAACTTGTTGTCTCTTTTAAGTTATTTTTTGTATTATTTTTATTTTCCATATTTAAAGTTTCTCTATTACTTAAAGTTTTACTTATAGTTTCTAAAATTTCTGGATAAGTTTGTATTATAATAGAAAAGTTTATTTTATCAATAACAAAACATTTTAAGTCTGTTTTAGCAATAGTAGTTGCAGTTCTATTTTTTCCCAATAGTAATGACATTTCTCCAAAAAAATCTCCTTTTTTTAAAGTAGCAATTTTTTCATTGTCTAAAAAAATGTCAACTTCCCCTTTATATATTAGAAAAAAGCTATCACCTTCATCACCTTGTCTAAATAAAATTTCTTTTTTTCCATAAAACATCTCATTCATTTTATTAACTATTTTTTCTAATACATTTTTTTCCATATTTTTAAACAGGTCAATTGATTTTAAGTAAAAAATTTTTTCTTCTAAGGCTTCATATTTACAATCAACAATTTTATTTGATTCAAAATTATATATTTCCTGTCTTTTATAAGGGGGTCTTATATTTTCTCTTTTTAGTTTATACCATAATTTACTTAAAAACTCATCTGTTACAATTCTCTTTTTACCAAAATCATCAATCCATAGTCTAACGTTATATTCAATATAATATTCCTGATAATCAACAATATTTATTATTGGATCTGGATCCTTTAATACATACGGGATCTCTTTTGCTGTTTCTAATATAATTTCTTTTATTTTATTTGGAGACTCATCATAAGAGGCCCTTATTTTTATTACTCTTAAGTGATTTTTTGTAGGTGCGTTATAGTTTGTTATTTGACTTTTTGCAATAATACTATTAGGGATAATATAAAAATCGTTTGAAAAAGTAAGTATTTTAACTGTTCTCCAATTGATTTCAATAACACGTCCATCAATATTATTTACCCCAATCCAATCATTATACTTAAATGGGCTTTCTATATGAATCACTATACCAGCTATGAAATTACTAAGAGTATCTTGTAATGCCAATCCTATAACCATTGATATAACTGCAGATGTTGTGAGCAATGGTGTAATATCAATTCCAAGTTGCATTTTTAAGATTGAAAAAAATGCAACAATATATATGATCATAATTATAATATCGTGAATTAATTTTGGCATTTCAAATTTAGTTTTTTTTGCATAAAAATCAATTATCATATAATCAAATAGTTTTATCACAAAAAACATTATCCCAATATATATTATTGCATTTAACTTCGATTTATTCCATGTAACTTCGTGAATTTCTAAAATTACTCTTAATGTAATTAATATAAATACAATTATTAGAGAAATTTTAATTTTAGGAAATTTATATTTTTTATTTAAATATGCTCCTAATAATGAAAACATGAAAAAAAATACTATAAATACAAGTACTGACAGTAAAATAGTATTATTTGAAACAGAATTTAGACTATTCACCATAAGAAATCACTCTATTACGTCCCCTCTCTTTTGCTTGGTATAATGCCATGTCAGCTGATTTAATCATCTGCTCTATTGTATCTCCACCCACTGGAAATAAGCTTATTCCAATGCTTACTGTTACACCAACTACGGAATCACCAAAAAGCATTTTATTTGATTCAATTGATTTTCTAATTCTTTCTGCTGTGATTATACATCCTTCTTTTGTTGTACTAGGCAATATAACAAAAAATTCTTCCCCGCCATATCTACATACAATATCTATAACTCTTACACTTTTTTTAATAATATCAGTAACCTGTTGCAATACATAATCTCCTGCTTGATGACCGTATGAATCATTTAATTTTTTAAAGAAATCAATATCCAATGCCAATAATCCCATAATTTTTTTCTCTCTTTTTGCTCTTTCCATCTCCTCTGTAAGTCTACGCATCATATATCTTCTGTTATATGCCTGTGTTAATGGATCGGTTATTGATTCATTCGTTACTTTTGCTAATAATTCCTCTAATTTTTTATCGCTTAATATTTTACTTATTGTTGATGCTACTTGATTTGCAAATACTTTTAAAATTTGCTTATCCTCTTCTCTAAATTTATAAGGTTCCTTATGCGATAAATTTAATACACCTACAAGTTTATCACCAACAATCATTGGAACCGATGCGAAAGATGCTACCATTTTATCATCATCAGAAAATATATCACTGAAATCTTTTGAACTTTTTCTTGCATCTTTAATTATAATAGTCTCTTTTTTTTGAGCAACTAATGCTTTTATCCCATTACCTAATTTAAACTCTATTGATTCTAATATTTCGTCTTTTTCCCCTTCTCTATACTCCGGTTTCTCTTTTAATTCATTTTTTTCATTTAAAAGATAGATTGAGGCAGAAGTATAGTCAACCACTTTTTTTATTGCTTTTATAATATGTTGAAATATTTCGTCTAAGTTTTTATTTGTTTCAACTAGTGTTGTAATTCTATATAACATCGATGTAATATTTAGACCTATATTCATTTCTTTATACTTTTGAGCCTTATTTATAGCTTTACCAATTATCTCTCCAATGGTAATTAAGGTCATTGATTCTTCTGCGTTTGATAACTTTTCATCAAAGATTCCGTCTATTACCATTATCCCATTTATCTCATTTATATTTTTTAATGGAATATATATACAAGTTGATAATAGGTTCTTATCCTCTGTATCCATTCCATTAAAATTTAATCTTTTCTCTTTTGACAAATCTCTTACTTTCATAAGTTGGCCTTTACTAAAAACATCATCTTCTAATTTATTTTCCTGTAAATTATTTTTATACTCTTTTATACCATAAATATAATCAATATCATATGTTTTATCTTGTTTTAATAAAATAACAACAATTACTTTTGTTTTCATCAGAGTAGTCATTATCTCTACAATTTTATTATAAATATTTGATAGTTCTAAATCAAAAGATAATGTTTTAGCAAACTCATACAGTGAAAGCATCTGTTTATTTTTTAACATCATCGTTTCGTATACTTTTTTCATTGCTTGACGATCCCGTTCTATCTTATCTATTCTTTCTCCTGTTTTACCTAAAAACATCATAATCTCGTTTTCTACATAATTAAAATCAGGAGTAATATTATCAATTTTTATAATTGAATTGATCTCGTAATTTTCTAATTTATCAATATTTTTTATTTTTTTTATAAATTTATTAATAGGTATATAAAAATTAGATAATTTATAGAGTATTGCTGTGATAAATATAATAAAAAATAAAATAGACAACATTAAATAAATTATTTTAAGATTCTGATTGACATAATTTATTCTATCTTTAAAATTTTTTTCTATAATCAAAAAAGAATTATCATCTACCATAAGATAATATCTTAGCGTATCTTTTCCAATTTTTACCCAAGAACCATTTTTTTTCAAATCAGTTTTTTGTTCTTGTATATTGTTATATTTTGTATTTAATTTATCATATTCGAATACATTTCCCTTTTCTGTAATTAATGATGAGTGAATAATTATTTTATTATTAACATAAAAAATTTTATCAATGTTATTATTATTACGAAAATTTATTAATTCTTGATCGTTTATATTTTCTTTTATATAATCATTTTTAGAATTTATATACATTTGTTCATGAAAAATTTCATTTCTATATAAATAATTAAACATAAAAGGGTATACTACTATTAAAAAAACAACAAAAACTATTGTATATATAATAAAATTTTTTAATAAAATTTTTTTCACATTATCACTTCCTAATAGTCTGTTTCTGGTGAAATTATAACATCTTTAAATTTATCAAAACTTTGTAATACTTTTCCAATTCCATTTACAACACAAGCTAATGGATTGTCTGCAACCATTACAGGTATTTCTAAACTTTCAGAAATTTTCTTATCTAAATTACGAATTCCAGCTCCCCCACCTGTTAACACTAGTCCTTTTTGATAAATATCCGCAGATAGTTCAGGTGGTGTTTTTTCTAGTGTAATTTTAATTTCTTCTATCATTTGATATATTAATTCTTCTATAGCTTCTCTAATTTCTTTCGAAGTAACAGTTATATTACGCGGTAATCCACTTAATACATTTCTCCCACGTACTTCGTACTCTAGTTCATCGCCTAATACAGTCGCAGATGCAATATTTACTTTTATCTCCTCTGCTGTTTTTTCTCCGATTAATAAATTATGATCTTTTCTAATATATTGAACAATACATTCATCAATTTTATCTCCCGCGACTCTAAGAGATGTCGTTTTAACAATCCCTCCAAGAGAAATAACTGCTATTTCAGTTGTTCCGCCGCCAATATCTACAACCATATTTCCTGTTGATTCAAAAATATCTAAACCAGCACCAATTGCAGCTGCCATTGGTTCTTCAATTAGATATGCTTCTCTAGCACCTGCTTCTTTAGCAACATCCATAACAGCCCTTTTTTGTACCTGAGTAACACCTGCAGGTACACAAATTACAACACGCGGATTTGTAAAAAACTTTTTTTTATGTACAATTTTAAAGAAATCTCTTAACATTTTTTCTGTAACTTCATAATCTGCAATTACTCCATCTTTTAGAGGTTTTATAGCTTCAATAGCATTTGGTGTTTTCCCTATCATATCTTTAGCTTTTCCACCGACTTCATATACTTCTCTAGTTTTTGATTTTATTGCTACAACTGAAGGTTCATTGAGTATCACACCTTTATTTTTTACATACACCAAAGTATTTGCAGTTCCTAAATCTATCCCCACATCTTCACTAAATAAATGTAATATATTTTTTAATCTCATATTTCATAAAGTTATCTAAGTTTGTCTCAGATAACATCCTCCTCTCTTATTTTTTTAGGGTTAATAACGAATATTCCTTACTCATATTTTTGATATTTCATTAACAGTATAGCCAATTTTTGATAGATCCCTTATAAATTTAGAAATAGGAAACCCCATCACATTATAAAAATCACCTTTAATCTTTTGTACCATAAACACACCTTTTCCCTGTATACCATAACTTCCCGCTTTATCACAATGCTCTTTAGTACTTATATACCATTTTATATCTACATCTGAAAATTTATTAAATTTAACTTTAGTTAAATCATAATTTGTAATTTCTATATTTTTAGACTCATTTATAAGAGTATAAGCAGTTATAACTTTATGCCATTTTCCAGATAATTTTTTTAATACGTTAAATGCTTCGTCATCTGATTTAGGTTTACCTAATAAATGTTTCTTATAGATTACAACTGTGTCTGCAGCTAATATAAATTCATTTTTATATTTTAATGAAATAATTTTAGCTTTTTTATATGATATTTCCTTAACTTGGTCTACTATTTTTTTTTTATCACTATACTCATCAATATTTTCTGTAATTATATTAATATTGAAACCGAAATTTGTTAATATCTCTTTCCTTCTAGGTGACTTAGACGCAAGTATCATTTAAAACACTCCTTATATTATTAATATTAAATCATCTATTATTTCTGTGTTTTCATCTATTTTAACATAACTTAAGACTTTTTTACCATTATACTCTGCATAAACAAAATATTTAGAATAATCTATATTTTTAAATATAAATTTACCATTTTTATCTGTTCTAAGCTCGTAATTAGAGATTTTTTTAAAAACATTATCTTTTTTATTATTTTTATCTATTTGACCCAACATTACAACTACGTTTTCTATAGGTTTATCATCATATTTTCCAATAATAATCCCTGATATCTCTGTATTTTTTTTAAAAGTTATATCTATTGTTTTTTTCTTAAATAGATTGTATGCAAGAAAATATACAACTATAATCGATATAGCTATTAACAAATTAAACATCTATTAATATCTCCCTATCTTCACTTACAACTCCATTTTCCTGTAGCTGATCAAAAATTCTTGCAGCTCTTGAATAACCAACTTTTAATTTTCTCTGTATAAGTGATATTGATACTTTTTCCTCTTTTTTAATTAATTCAACAGCCTCATCATATAGCTCGTCTTTATCTAAATCAAAATTATCTTCTAAGATTTCATTTTTATAATTTGGCTTTCCATTAGATTTTAGGTATGTAGTTAACTTTACAATTTCATCATCAGAAATATAGGCCCCTTGAATTCTTACTAAATTTGGACTTCCGGATTCTAAAAATAGCATATCGCCACGACCTAGTAATTTTTCTGCACCTTGTCCATCTAATATTGTTCGCGAATCAATTTGTGATGCAACAGCAAATGATATTCTGGATGGTAAATTTGCTTTAATCGTACCTGTTATTACATCTATTGAAGGTCGTTGTGTAGCAACTACTAAATGTATTCCGATTGCTCGTGCTTTCTGAGCAATTCTAGCAATTGATTCCTCTATGCTTGCCGGAGCAATCATCATAAGATCTGCTAATTCATCTATTATTACTACAATATATGATAATTTTTCCACTCCATTTAATTTATTATAGTTTTCTATATTTCTTGCACCTATTTCTGATAATAATTTATATCTATTTTCCATTTCGTTTACAGCCCATTTTAAAGCCACTGCTGCTTGTTTTGGATCTATAATAACTGGTAAAAGTAGATGCGGAATCTCATTATACGGCATAAGTTCTACCATTTTCGGATCCACCATTATAAATTTTACCTCTTCATAACTACATTTTGAAATAATTGTAGATATTAAAGTGTTAATACACACACTTTTACCAGAACCAGTTCTTCCTGCCACAAGTAAATGCGGCATTTTTGCTAAATCAACAATTACATTTTCTCCAACAATATTTTTACCTAAAATAACAGCAAGCGGAGAATTTATTTTTTTCATTTCATCACTTTTTAAAATATTTGCAAAATGTACTGCTTCTGTTATTTCATTTGGTATTTCAATCCCAATAGCATTTTTTCCTGGTATTGGAGCTTCAATTCTTATACTTTTTGCTTCTAAATTCATAGCAATATCATCTTGTAATGATACAATTTTTCTAACTCTAGTCCCCATTGCTACACTAAGTTCAAACCTTGTAATAACAGGTCCACGTTCAACATTTATAACTTTTGCATCTATTTTATATTCTCTTAAAAGTCCTTCTAAATTTACAATTTTATCTTTTATAATATTTTCTAATTCTAACTGTTTTTCTTTATTTTCCTCTTTTTCTTGAAATATATCTTCTAAATTACCAGATGTATTATTTTCTTTTAATTCTATTTTCTCATTAATGTGTAATTTTTCTTCATGTTCAACTTTATTCTTTAAATTAATAGGTTTGTTATTAATTTTTTTTTTATTCTCTTCTTCGTATTCTTTATTAATTTTATTATCTTTTACATATGCTGTCTTTGAAATATCTAAATCAATTATTCTATTTTTTTTTACATCTCTAAATTCATCTTTACTTAATTCACTATTTTCTCTTTGTGGTTTAACCTCTCTATCGCTTTCGTCTTTACTTTTTTTAGTTTCATCTATCTGTATTTTATTCTTTTTTTTTCTGTAAAACATTGAAAATATAAATCTTAATACTTTTTTAACCTGATAGTTTCCAAAAGCTAATAATGTTACAGACATTAAAATCAATATAAGTATTATTGATCCATTTTTTCCAAAAAGAGGAAAAAATATAGTCATAAAAAATGCACCAATCATACCTCCAGATTTACCATTACCACCTAAGCTCAATATTTCACGTAATACATTTTTCAATACTCCAAAACCAATACTTTTATCTAAATTTATAGCTATTAGTAATGTAGAAAATAATACAATAAATGCTATAAATGAAAAAAATTTTAATTTATTGAATTTTGAATTATTATTAAAAAAAAATACCGCTGAATAAGCAAAACTAACCACTGGTGCCAGATATGCCAACACACCAAATAAAAGAAAAATCAAACTATGTAATCCACGTCCTATAAACCCTATATTATTTACTAGTTTATCCTCTGAGAGGTTATGATTTATAACTAATATATATATTAAATAAGTTCCTAACCCTAAAAATAGAGTTCCTAATAACTCGTTTCTTATACTTTTCATCAATTTTCTCCTTATTATAATTTATATATTTTTAAATCCATTTTTTTGTTTTTTTTCTTATCTAGTATTTTTAAAATAAAAAAACTTATTATTATACTCAAAAAGCTAAAATAAATAGGAAAATCTTTATTTGTAAAAAATAATTCTCCTATAAAATAAAATAAAAAAAACATAACAACCGGAAATATATATAATAGTATACTATTTTTCAATATAAATTTGCTGTCTATCTCCACAGCAACTTCTTCACTTATAGAATATATTTCATCTGTTTCTACTTCGAAAGTTCCGATATTTTTATCACTCTCTATACATTTATTGCAGCTTGCACAAGAACTTTCTTTATAAACAGTTACTTCTATTTTTTTACCATCTATTTTAGTTATAATTCCACATGTTTTCATAATTTTCTCCTATCTTTTTATAATCTAATTATACGATATTTATATGTTTTTTTCAAGTGAAAATTAATAGAATTCTAACCTAATTTTCTATTAAAAAACATGACACAAAATGATTTTTAATAATATTTATAAATTTTGGTTTCTGTATTTCACATTTTTCCATTTTATATATACATCTATTTTTAAAAATACAACCTTTTTCATTATAAATACTATCTACATTAGATAATATCGGTATTTTTTTAAGTATTGATACATCTTTGTAGCTAGGTTCACATACTGCTTCAATTAATGCCTTTGTATATGGATGTTTTGGATGCTCAATTATTTCATCAGCTTCCCCTATCTCTACTATTTTTCCAAGATACATAACCGCTATTCTATCTGCAAAATACTTCGCTGTTGACAAATCATGAGTTATATAAATATATGTAAGTGAAAATTCTCTTTTTAAATCATTAAACATTTTTAGAATTTCTGCTTTAGTCGAAAGATCAATCATTGATACTGGTTCATCTGCTATTATTAGCTCTGGTGATAATATAATTGCTCTTGCTGCAACGACTCTTTGTCTTTGTCCACCAGATAACATATGCGGATATTTCTTTATATATTCCTTCACTGGTAACAGTTTTATTTTTTCTAGAATCTTTTCTATTTTTTCATTTTTATTTTCTAATTTATGAATTGATAGAGGTTCCCTGATTATTTTTTCAATATTAAAATTTGGATTTAGAGATGAATACGGATCTTGAAATATCATTTGAACTTTTTTTCTATAATTTTTAATATCCTTTTTTTTAAAATCAAATATATTATCACCTTTATATATGATTTTACCAGATTTTATTTTATTTAATTTTAAAATAGTTTTAGCTAATGTTGTTTTCCCACAGCCTGATTCCCCTACTACACCTAAAACTTCTCCTTTTTTTAATTTAAAGCTTATACCATCTAAAGCTTTCACATATTTATCTTTTTTATAAAATTGAAATATACTTTTATTTTTTTTAAACCATACTTTTAGGTTATCTACTTCCAATAACACCTCATCCATTATTTAGATATCACCCCCCCCAATTTTTACTAATAAAATATATTATTTTTGTAAACTATAAAGAAACTTTATCTCGTCTTTCCATAAAGTAGTATCGATAGTTTCTAATATTATTGGCATATTATTAAATCTTTTATCATTCATAAAAAGTTTAAAAAACTCCTCCCCTAATTCCCCTTTCCCAATACTATGATGTCTATCGACTCTACTATTAAATGGCGTTTTAGAATCATTTAAATGTACACCTTTTAAATAGTTAAATCCAATTATTTTTTCAAATTCATCCATTGTTTTTGTATATGCTTCTTTTGTACGTAAATCATATCCACCTGTGAAAGTATGGCATGTATCAAGACATACTCCAATTCTGTCTTTATTTAGGATTCTATCTATTATATATGCTAAATGTTCAAATTTATAACCCAGATTTGAACCTTGCCCAGATGTATTTTCTATTACAATAGTTATTAGTTCTGTATTTTTAATTATCTCATTAATTGATTCTGAAATATAATCCAACGATTCCTCTTCGGTAATCTTATTTAAATGACTACCAGGATGTCCGTTTATATAAAGTAATCCCAAATCTTTTGTACGATTTACCTCATCAATAAAAGCTTTTATTGATTTTTCACGATTTTCTTTCTCAGGATTACCTAGATTAATAAGATAACTATTATGTGGGAGGATAAATTTTTCATTAATCCCGAACTTTATTATATTTTCTCTAAAACTTTTTATATTTTTAGTAGTTAACGGGCTTGCTTCCCATCTTTTTTGATTTTTTGTAAATAAAGCAAATGCTTTTGCTTCAATTTCCCCTGCATTTATTGGTGCGTTCTCGACTCCACCAGCAGCACTAACATGCGCCCCTATATATTTCATAATATTCTCCTTAAAATCAATATTGTGTTTTTTCTAAAGAGGTATTTTCAAGATAATAGTCAATTGCTAATTTTCCCTCTTTATTTCTTATTTCTGTATCAGCACCTTTTTCTATAAGACAATTATAAATTTTAATATTTTTCATTGCAGATATAATCAATGCGGTATTTCCTTTTTTATTTTGATTATCTATTTTAGAATCTTTCTCTAATAAATATTTGGCTATTTTATAATTTGATTCCCCGTTTGAAGATGCAGCATACATAATAGCGCTATTTTTTGTTTTTGATGTTGTATTGATATTGGCTCCATTTTTTATTAGTATTTCTGTAATCTCGTAATATCCTTTCTTAGCAGCAATCATTAAAGGAGTAAGTCCCTGTTTAGTCATAACATTGGGACTAATTTTTTTATTTACTAGTAAACTTTCAACTGCTTTTATATTATTTTCTATTGTAGCTAAATGTAATATTGTATAAGATTGCGTCTCTTTACTAAAATCAAGTAATCTATAGAATTCCTCTTTTCCTATCATTCTATCTAATACTTTTTTAAAAAGTTTATCTTCCTTTTTCATTATTGCATATATTAATATTTCAAAATTAGGATATATTCCACTATCAATATCTTTAATTGATATTTTATCTAATTTAGCAATTATTTCCTCTCTTTTTATATACATAACAAAAACAATTACGCGTTAATCGTAATTTTTTCACCACCTTTTTTATAATTTATTTAAAATAAATTTTTTATTTAAATTTTCATAATCAATTACTATAATACTACCTGCCTTAAGGTAACTCCACTCATTATTATAATATATTTTATCAATAATAATATTGTTTTTCACAACTACACCCTTATATTGTAATATCTGTTTTTTTTCGAATATATTTTTTTTACTCTTTTTTATTTTTTTCAGTTCTACTTCTGTACCCTTAACTTTTAATTCTAAAATATTTACGTAATTTTCAGTTTTAAATGTTTGTTTCCAAACATTTGTATGTGAATAAAATAGTACAATAAAGTTTTCAAAACCATCAAATATTATTTTTTCTGTTTCTATCCCTGTTATATTAGTTTTATTAATTAAATTCACCTACTTTTCATTATTTATATATTTTTAAGTAGTTATAATATTTTAGTTATTATATCTTTCTAAAAAGTTATACCATTTTGTATCTCTAGCAAATCTTGTTGCGTAATAGTAATAAGAAATTGAATAGCTATATGCAACTTCTTTAAGTGGCATATATATTGATAATCCATATGTCCCGTCTTGTATGGCCATTGGATAACCAGGATAAACTCCATTTTGATATTTTAATTCTCCTATATATTCATCTCTATTTCTCATATAAACTAATAGATCATCTATTATTGATAGATCGTTACTAGACAATGATAAATTCTTAACATGTTCAAGGAAATCACCTAAATCTACATATGTCGATAATTTAGAATAATCATTAGTATTTTCATAACTATACGTTAGTAATGTTGTGTTTTTCATATTTTTAATAGCGTCAATATTATTTATTAAAACATCACTTACATTGTTTAATTTTTCTATAAATACATCTGTTTTTCGTTGATCAACAACTGTATATACTAGCGATTCAAAGTTATCCCCATCGTGTTGTTTACCTCCGATACTATAGCTTGTTATATTTCCGGCAATAATTGCTTTTGCAACATCTAACATTGATTTTTCATAATTATCACTAATAGCATTTAACATATATTCATATTCAGATCCCATGCCCGGTGTCACCTCCGGTGAAAACATTAGATAATCTGCCACATCTTTAAGTTGATACGCAACTTCAACTCCTCCCATAAGGCAAGCATCCATATATATTAAATTTAATTTACCAATTTTAGAATTTTT
>JAAYPW010000048.1 GCA_012519615.1 Fusobacteriota bacterium | reverse complement strand
TTATATTTTTTACTCTCTTTATATATAACTTGAGCTAGCTCTTTTTTTTCATTTTCATTTAAAACTTTTGATGATAAATCTTTTATAGCATCTATTAACTGCTTAAATTCCTTTAACTCATCTAATTCCACTTCTCTTTTTTTTATCTCTTCATTTAACTCTGTTATTCTTTTTCTGTGTCTCTCTATTTCACGATTTCTTTGTGATAATTCCCTTATTACCATGTTTCCAGCAATTGTAAATATGAAAATTACAAGTAATGATATTATAAGTGTACCGATTTTACTTATTCTTAAATTAATCCCTTCGCGCCCAACACTTATAAGCATGAATTCTCTTATATATTTTTTTACTTTATCTTCCTTATGCTCCATATCTTCACCTCCATAATAGAATTAATTTAAAAATCTAATCCTATATCTATATTTTTTGCATTATATATGATAGCTCCTACTGATATTATATCTACTCCACTCTCTGCAATTTCTCTTATATTTTCAAGATTAATATTCCCCGACGCCTCTATTATCACCTTATTTTTCAGTATTTCTACACATTTTTTTAGATAATCTCCTCTTATGTTATCTAGTAAAATTATATCAGCACCAGATTCCATCGCTATTATAGCTTGCTCATATGTGTCTGCTTCAACTTCAATTTTAGTTGTATGTGGTATATTTTTTTTTACCATAGATATTGCATTCTTTATACTCCCCGCAGCTGCAATATGGTTATCTTTTATCATAACAGCATCGTATAATGCAAATCTATGATTATATCCCCCACCAATTTTCACCCCATATTTCTCGAAATATCTAAATAAAGGTGTCGTTTTTCTAGTATCTACAACTTTTACATTATATCCGCTTACTTTGTCAACATATTTTTTTGTATTAGTAGCAATTCCCGATATTCTTTGTAATAGATTTAGAGCTAATCTCTCCCCTTTTAATATTGTTTTAGTTTTACCTTTTATTAATGCAACAACTTCATTTTTATTAACAAAATCACCGTCTTTTTTTATTATCTCAAATTGAATAGTATTATCTAATATTTCAAATACTCTCTTTGCAAAACAGATTCCACCTACAACAGATTCCTCTCTATATGAGAATTTTCCCTCTGATACGTGTTCATCACTGAAAATGCTGTCTGTGGTTAAATCTCCAACAACTCCTAAATCTTCTTCTAATGCCATTTTAATAAATTTATCAATATAATTCAAAATATCAACTCCTATATTTTTTTATTTTTATTTTTTATTTTTATCTATGAATTATTACTTTGTAATAATTGGAGCAAAAGAGCATTTCGAAATCTATCTTTTTTTCTCTCCCTTATTGTAGTGAAATAATAATTTTCTCAATGTAAATTTCTGCTAATGGAGACTTTTTTACAAAAAGTTCCTTTCACTATTTTTTTCTTTTAAAATAAATCCTTACTGTATAAAAAAGTAAGAAGTTTTTATATTTTAGATTTTTTTATATTTTTTTAATTTTAAGTTCTAAATTCTGTTATATTCATTTTATTATAAGTTATTTTATATTATTTAGAAATATAAATAAAAAGCAAAAAATATAGCTTCAAATATTTTTTGCCTTTTATATTATTATAAGCTGCTTAAGTAGCTAACGGCTTCTTTTTCTGAGTTAAATATTTTAAAAAATTTCACTAATTTTGTTATCTCAAATATTTTTTTTACTTCACTAGATAAATTTATAAATACTAATATCCCGCCATTTTGTTTTATTTTCTTTAAAATTTCTGTAAGTATTCCTAAACCTAAACTATTTATATAATTCATTGCATAAAAATCAAGAATTATTCTATTTGTACCAGAATCTACAATATCATCAATATATTTTTTTAATTTAATTGAAGTAAACATCTCTAATTCTCCCTCAACAGTAACAATCTTTATTTTTGTTACTTCTGGTTCTCTAATATTTATGGATATATCATTTTTTAATCCCATATTATCCCGCTAAACATACATGTTAACGGTTTTCACCTCCCTTATTCTGGTTTTAATATACAGAATTTTTTAAATTATCCCCTTTTTTAAAAGAGGATATATTCTCATAAATCCCCTTAATAAGATTTTTCCTACTTTGTATTGAACCCCATGCAATATGAGGAGTTATTAATACATTTTTCAAGCTAAATAGTTTATTATCACTTTTAGGTGGTTCATTAAGCATAACATCTATTGCCGCACCTTTTATTTTTTTAGAAATTAAAGCATCGTATAAATCAGATTCATTTATAATTCCACCTCGTGCTGTATTTATTATCACAGCATCTTTTTTCATCATACTTAAATAATCTTTGGTAATTAAATTTTTAGTATTTTCATTTAATGGTATATGAATAGTAATATAATCACTTTTTTTAAAAATCTCCTCTAAACTAACTCTATTTTCAATATAGTTTTTACTATTATCTACTTTTGCAAGAAGAACATTCATTCCAAAACTATCTGCAATTAATTTTACTTTTTTACCAATATCTCCATATCCAATAATTCCAATTGTTTTTTCTGTTAAATCATCGAAGTTATATTTTAATAGTGTAAAAAATTCTGATTTTGACCATTTTCCATTTTTTACATCTTTATCATAATTACTTATTTGATTTTCAAAATGTAAAATGTATGAAAATACAGTTTGTACAACAGAATTTGTTGAATAATTTTTTACATTTAAAACGGTAATCCCTTTTTCTCTTGCATATTCTATATCAATATTATTATAACCAGTTGCAGCTACACATATTAATTTTAAAGATTTCGAATAATCAATCTCATTTTTTCCGATGCATACTTTATTTGTAATGATAACTTCTACATCTTCTATTCGCTCTCGTAATTCTTTAGAATTTGTATTATTATATGTTTTATACTCACCTAATTCACTTATTTTTTCTGTACTAACGCCGCTACCTAATGTCCCAACATCAAGAAAAACGATTTTCATTATAATCACCTATTTATACTTTTTTAAAAATAATTCATTGTATCATCTTCATCTTCTTCTAACATACTTTTATAATAATCCTTTTTAGACATACCATCGTTACTTATACCATGTTTTATAAACTCTATATCTTTTTTTACTGTTGCTGCATTTAATGCAGTGTCATATGTTATTTGACCTTGTAAATAAAGTTCTGCAATTGCTTGGTCAAAAGTTTGCATTTGATGCACATCTTTTCCTGTTTTTATAGCTTCTGGTATTTGTTTTACTCCTTCAGCTGTTAAAATTAAATCTTTTATAGTTGGACTATCTCGCATTATTTCAATTGCAACAACCATTTTTTTCTCTACTGTTGATGGTAATAACCTCTGCGAAATAACAGCTCTTATGTTACTAGATAATTGATATCTAATTTGTTTTTGTTGTTCAGAAGAATAAAAATCAATTATTCTTGATATTGTTTGTGCTGCATTCACAGTATGTAGTGTGCTTATCACTAAGTGACCTGTTTCTGCTGCTTTCAATGCTGCATCTACTGTCTCAATATCTCTTAATTCTCCAACAAATATAATGTCCGGATCTTGTCTTAATACGTATTTTAAAGCTGTTTTATATGAATCAGTATCTGTTGGTATCTCTCGTTGACTAACTATTGATTTTTTATCCTTGAATAAAAATTCAATAGGATCCTCTAATGTGATAACATTTCTTTTATAAGTTGAGTTTACATGTTCTATCATAGCAGCAACAGTAGTACTTTTTCCATTTCCAGTTGCTCCTGTTACAAGAATTATCCCTCTTTGCTCTTTCATAACAGTTTTTAAAACTTCTGGTAATCCAAGTTCATCTATTGTAAAAATATTTTCTTCAATTCTTCTAGCTACCAAAGCAACAGTACCACGTTGTACATATATATTTACACGGAATCTCCCTATACCTTGTATAGAGTATGACATATCTAAGTTTTTTCTTTCTCTAAATTTCTTTTTTTCTTCATCAATTAGAAGTTTATCTATTACTCTTTCCATTTTTTCGGCTGTAACTCTCTCTTGATCTGGTATTTCACACAGTTCACCACTTATCCTAGCAAATGGCTTATTTCCAACTCGTAGATGTAAATCTGAAGCTTTAACATCTTTTAAATATTTAAATAAACTATCAATATCCATACATTTCACTCCCCATCTCACAATTTTTAATAATTCTACATTCATTACAAATTGGTCTTCTTGCTTTACAGATATTTCTTCCATGCATAATAAAAAGATTTGATAATAAAAATCGGTCTTTCTCTTCTAATATTATCATAAGGTCTTTTTCAACCAGTGTAGGATTATCACTTTTAGTGAATCCTATTCGCTTGGATAATCTTTTAACGTGTGTATCTACAACGACTCCCTCATTTCTATTAAAAACGTGTCCTAAAATAACGTTAGCACTTTTTCTACCAACACCATCAATTTTTATTAACTCTTCTATTGTGTCCGGAATCTCACCATTATATAAGTCTAGCAATTTTTGACTACCATTTTTTATGTGTTTTGCTTTATTTTTGTAAAATCCTGTTGTTTTTACAAGTTCTTCTAATTCTTCTATATCTATTTCTGCATATTCTTTAGGTGTGTTATATAGCTTAAACATTTTTTCTGTAACTATATTTACTCGTTTATCTGTACATTGTGCAGATAAAACAACAGCAACCATAAGCTCAAAAGGTGTCGTATAATTTAACATTGTTTCTGGTTTACCATATACTTGTTTAAGCTCGTCTATTATGTTTTTACATCTTTTTTTTAAATTTTTTTCCATTTTTCTATTCTCTCTCTTCTGGTAATATAAAATCCATATTAATTTTACTGTATATATCAATCTCTTTTTTGGGAATTTCTATATTTTTTTCAAAATATACATTTTTAATATTTTTTACATGATTTTTACTTCCTGTAGAGGTCCATAAATTATAATCGTAGTTCTCTTTTTTTACAACTATAATTTGAATTATTATATTCTGCTCATATTTAAATTTTCCTTCATTGTCAATTTCTGCTATAGATAATTCCTTTTTAAT
>JAAYPW010000047.1 GCA_012519615.1 Fusobacteriota bacterium | reverse complement strand
TTCTGTATGGAGGTAACTCAATTAACAGAGCTTTTTCTTCAGATTTAAAGTAATCAAACCTTTTGAAAATAAGTCCAATTAATATTGCAACAACTATCCCTAACATATATAAACTAAATACAATTAAGCCACCATTTTTTCTAAAAAAAGCTGCTACAAATAGTGCATAAACTGGTAATCTAGCACCACATGACATAAATGGTAACATCACCGCTGTAAGTCTTCTTGCTTTCTCATTTTCTAGTGTTTTGGTAGCAAAAACTCCCGGTACTGTACATCCAAAACCTAAGATTAAAGGTACAAAAGCTTTCCCGTTTAATCCAACTTTCCTCATGATTTTATCCATAAGAAAAGCTACCCTTGCCATATACCCGCTTTCCTCTAATATTGATAAGAAGAAATAAAGAAACAACATTAACGGAACAAACACAACAACTCCACCAACTCCACCAATTATCCCATCAACAACTAGCGAGTTTAACCATTCTGGAGTCCCTTCAACTAAAATTCCAACATATTTTCCTACATAATCTGACATAAATGCATCTACCCAATTAATAAAAGGGTCACTACCGTTAAATGTAATAGAAAATACCGTAAGCATAATAAGGAAAAACATTATCATCCCAAAAAAACTATTTAAAAGTACTTTATCTATTTTATCTGAAAAATCTAATCTATTTTTTAAAGCCGTTGTTACTGTATCAACAACAATCCCTTTTATAGTTGCATATCTATTTTCTGATAGTACAATATCAGCTTCCTCTTCATATTTTGTCTCAATTGCTTCAAAGCTAGTTTTTGCATATTCTTCTAGTTCAAGATTATATCTCTCTTTAGCTTTAGATATGAAATGAGTATCTTTTTCTAATAATTTTATTGCAATATACTTCAACGAATATATCTCTTTTAATTTATTTAAAGCGTTATCTTTATTTAATTTAGAAATTATATTGTTTAATTCTTTTTCAACCGGGTCACTAAATTTATAGCTATATTTAATATCTTTTTTATCTTTACCGATTTTTATTGCTTCATCTAAAAGTTCATCTACTCCCATACCTGTTGTAGCGCTAGTTTTTACACTTTTAACACCAAGAAAATTATCAAATTTTTCATGATTTAATTTAAAGTCTAATTTTTCAAACTCATCGAATAAGTTCAGAGCAACAACCATTGGTTTACCTAATTCTTGTAATAATAAAGTTAGATATAAGTTTCTCTCTAAGTTAGTAGAATCAACTACGTTAATAACTACATCAGGTTTTTCCTCTAAAATATAATCTCTAGTAATTATCTCTTCCATAGAGTACGGGCTTAGGCTATATACGCCTGGTAAATCTATTAGCTGTATTTTTTCGTTTTTATAAATTAATTCAGCTTCTTTTTTCTCAACAGTAACACCTGGCCAGTTACCTACTTTAAGATCCGAACCAGCAATTTTATTAATTAATGCTGTTTTACCAACGTTTGGATTACCAGCAAAAGCTATTTTAATCAATTTACGTCACCTCTAATATTCTCTATTTCAATAAATTCAGCATCCTCTTTCCTTATAGCAATTGCAGTATCTCTAACTATATATTCTTGAGGATCTCCTAACGGAGCATTTCTCTCTAATTTTATAGTTTCTCCTCTTCCAATCCCTAATGCTGTAAGACGCTGTTTTAATTCACCAATATTACCAATTTTTACTATTTTAGAGGATTCACCTCTTTTTAGTTCTGTTAATTTCATCACTTTACCTCACAATCTATTTTATATTAAAATCTTTTGATTATCAAAGTATTTTTCAAAAAAATTAGTCGTCTATTTCGACCAATATTTTATTAGCTATTCCATTTCCAACTACAAAATTTGAATTTTTTACTTTTAAAATAAGATTACAACAATCATTTTTTCTTAATTCAATCTCTTCTCCAATTGTTAAACCAATATTATTTAGACGTTCTGACAAACATTTACCACAATTAATTTTTTTTACTACTGCTTTCGTATTTTCTTTAATCATTGATAATGGCATAACCATTTGGAACACCTCCTAAATTGCATTAAGATATCATATAAGTAAATTAATTATAACAAATAATATTTTATTTGTCAAGAATAATTTTAAATAAAATACCTTGACTCTCAAAATATTTCTTATACTATTTAAACTATCGGCTAAATTCCTACATTATTTAGAATTTATATTTTTATTTATATTTTTATTTATATTTTTATTTTAAATGATTATAAATATAAAATACTGAAATTGATTAGCTTTAAAAACCGTAACTAGAATATTTTCATTACAAAAGCTTCTCAATTTAGAGTACTCTAAAATCATCAGGATTCAATTCTTCTTTGGAGTTTTCACCTATATAATTCTATTTCATTCCTTAATATTTACATTTTATTAATGATATTGTGTATATTTTTAAATTTTATTTTTATTTATAATTTTTCCTTCTTTTAGGTATATGCGATATTCATTTACATTTTTATTATATCCATATTTTTTTAATTTTAATTTTATTTTAATTATATCTGTATCGCTTTTTATTTATCTGTAGATAAAAATAATGTTTTAACTTTTCTTTTAATATTTCCTTTTCTATCTCTTATAATCTAAAAATATATCGAAGTTAGGATACGTTTTCTAAATATTAAATATACAAAAGTTTACATTCTTATTTGAGAATTTATAATCTTTCTTGCAATATTTCTAAAAATATTTTATACTATAGTTATCTACTATAATATATAAGGAGGAAACAATACAATGAAACGTAACTTTACATTAATACTATTTCTTATATTTTTTTTAAATTTATTTGGATTTAATATTGATGATTATATTTTATTTAGCAAAGGTGAGGAAGCTTTTAAAAATGAGGATTTTATATCCTCTACAGAGATCTTTTCAGAAGTTTTAACTAAATACCCAGATAGCAACCTTTTTAAGTCTACTTACGGATACTATTTTTTAGCTGAATCGCTTTATAATACAGGCAAATTTAGTGAATCAATAGATTTTTTTAATAAAACTAAATATTTCCCAGCAAAATCTGCTATGTTTATTGCAAAATCATACTTAAATATGGAGGATAATGAAAAAGCAATAGAGGTTCTTAATAAAATGTACACTAAAAACTATAATTATTACACATTTTCTCTAGAGAAAGAAGCTTTTTCAATTTTATCTGAATATAATGAAAAATATACTATAATATTAGACATTCGATATAATAATAATTTTACTAATATATCAAAATTATCTTTTGATGATTTAGTGTTTAATGGTGATTTTTTTTCATCTAAAGGTGACTTTGGTAATGCTATCAGACTGTATCGTCAAGCTCTTAACTTAAAAAAAGATGATGACATTGAAATTAAAGTTTTAAGTACAATGTTTCTAAAGAAAGATTATGTTGATTTAGTAAATGTTGGATTAGAATACTATAAAAATAGTTCAAAAAAGGAGATTGTTGCTTACCATATTGGTGATGGATATAGAAGACAAGGAAATATCCCAAAATCAATAGAATATATGTTAAAAGCAACGGATTCTTCTATAAAAAATGATCGTAACCTTACTTTAGGAAGACTTTATTATCTAAGTCATGATTATGAAAATGCTCTTAAATATTTAAATGAGACAACTTCATTCTATGCAGAGGAATATATTATAAAATCATATGAAAAAATGGGCAATCAAAAAGATATGAATAATCTTCTTGTAAGTAGAATAAAAAATCAACCTTATTCAGATAAAGCTGCAGAATATAGATATCGTTTATATGAAAACGAGAAAAATAAAAACTATTTACACTGGATTATCCATTATAACATTAATTCTTATTATTATGAACTTGCTTCAAATATTACAAAAGAGAGTAAAAAACTACCTAGTTTTGATATTGAAAATAAAATGAGTGCTTATAAAGATTTTTTTAATAAAACTAATAGTCTTTCTAAATTAAATAATAGTGAATTTCTTAAAATTGAGTTTGATTATACTATATTCCCTAAAGAAGATGCTGTTTTCAAAGCATATCTTCGTACAAAAGTTTTAGAAGAAAATAAAAAATATTATGATGCAACTATTAATTCATGGAGAAATAATTTTTCATTCTCACAATATAAAGAGCTTGTTATGTTATTATATCCAAAATATTATAGAGAATACATAGAAAATTCTGCAAAAAAATACGGTGTTGATCCTAATTTTGTATATAGTATTATTAAGCAGGAGAGTTTATTTAAAGAGGATACTATTTCTAAAGCATCTGCATACGGACTTATGCAAATAATAATACCAACTGCACAAATGTTTGATAAAAATATTACTCCCCATACTCTATTGGAACCAGAAAAAAATATTGATATTGGTGTACAATACTTAAAATTCCTTCTAAAAAAATATAATGGTAATATGAAGTTTGCTGCAGCTGCATACAATGCAGGCCCTCATAATGTAGATAAATGGATTGTAAATAACGATTTAGATGTTGAAAAAATACCATACACTGAAACAAAACAATATGTAAAAAAAGTATTAACAAATTACAATAAATATAGTACGTTTTATTAAATTTTAACTTAATTTTGGGGGAGTTTTTGCTTTATATTTAAGAGGTGATTATAATGAATATAGGTAATCTTAATTCACAATTTGCAACATACAGTTTAAAGGCTACACAAACAATGTCAAAAGAGCAGGCAACTCAAATAATAGAAGCTGGATTAAAAATACAGGCTGCTCCTTCCACAGCAAAACTTGCCAGTCAAGTAAGTGCAAGTATTGAACGATCCAAAGTAAATATTTTAGCATAAATAAAGTTTAATTACTCCCCCTCTATTACAACTTCTAAATGAAAGGTGGTGACAAGCTACTATAGTTTATATAATATGTAGCTTATACATGGATAATACTATTTGGAAAGTTAATTCTTTCCCCTATCTAAATGAAAACTATAATAATAGCTCAAATATTGATCCTATTATATTTGATATACTAAAAAATAAAAAAATAACCTCAAATTATGATATAGATAAATTTTTAAATCCTGATTTTTCTAAATTAGGAGATTCTTTTTTATTAAGTGATATGAATATTGCTTGTAATCGAATTTTTAAAGCTATAGAAAATAATGAAAAAATCTGTATTTATGGAGACTATGATGTTGACGGTATAACATCTGTTTCTCTTCTTGTTATGGGATTTCGTAAAATTGGTGTAGATGTTAGTTATTATATCCCTATTCGTGATGAAGGTTATGGCTTAAATAATGATGCACTTAAAAGTTTATCTGATGATGGTATTAATTTAGTTATTACTGTTGACTGTGGGATCTCCTCTATAAATGAGATTGACTATGCTAATTCTATTGGATTAGATGTAATTATAACAGATCATCATGAAATAAATAATGATTTACCAAATGCAGTTGCTGTTATTAATCCTAAACGTGTTGATAACAAGTATAAATTTACAGAACTTGCAGGTGTTGGCGTTTCTTTTATGCTTTTACACAGTTTATATAAATTAAAAAATATGGGAGATGAGGTATTAGAATTTATAGATATTGCATGTATCGGAAGTGTAGCTGATATTGTACGACTGGTAGACGATAATAGAATATTTGTAAAACTAGGGCTAGAAGTTATAAAAAATACAAAAAATTTGGGACTTAAAGTTTTTTTAAATGAACTTTTTAAAGAAAAACCAGATACAATTATTGATTCATATGCAATTGGTTTTAGGATAGCACCATGTTTCAATGCATCTGGTAGACTAGATGATGCAAAAAAATCTGTTAAACTTCTAACATCCACTGATAAAATTGAAGCTAAACATATTTCTCTTGAACTAATTTCTGATAATAACGAAAGAAAAACTATACAAAATGATATACTAAAAAAAGTTGAAGACCAAATTGTGAGAGAAAAATTAAGTGAAAATCCTGTTATTATCGCATATGATAAAGGGTTTCATCACGGTGTTATAGGTATTGTCGCATCAAAAATAGTGGATAAATATTATAAACCTGCTATTATACTAGAAATTAAAGAAGATGAAGGGATTGCTGTTGCGTCTTGTAGAAGTATAGAGACTTTTAATATTGTTAATGCATTAAATAAATTGAAAGATTTATTAATAAAATATGGTGGTCATGATGCTGCAGCTGGTTTTTCCATTTCCATATCTAATTTAGATGAATTTAAAAGAAGAATATTTGAATATGCAAACGAGACAATGACTGTATCTGATTATATAAGAAGAATTAAAATAGATAATGAGATTATTATGGAAAAAATTTCATATGATTTTTGTAAGACAATCTCTCTTTTAGAGCCTTTTGGTTTTGGAAATTACGAACCTGTTTTTTTTATGAATAATATCCCTATCTCATTTAAAAAATTAGTCGGTGCAGATAAAACACATCTAATGATTAAAATCTCTATTGATAATAAAGATATTCAGTGTATGGGATTTAGTAAAGGTCATCTCTATGATAAAATTGATATATTTCAATCTTATAATATCGCTTTTAAATTAAAAAATGAGGAATATCTTGATAAATATTATACAAAAATGTATATTGAAGATATCCATCCACCAACAATTAAAAATAATTACAATATATACTACTATTATTTAAAAAATACGATATTTCCTATTGAATCAATAGCTTATACAAAACAGGAACTTCCACTAAATAAAACATATAATATTAAACTAAATAGCGATAATTCCGCTGAAATTGTATTTTCTACAAAAACATACGGTTATCTTAATAATGAGACTGCTTATTTTTTACATAAGCTTAATGAAAATTACAATTACCAATTTCAAGCTAAAGTGAAAAATATTATAACAAAAGATAAACATTTTATTATTGAATTATCTATTAACCGTTTAACTGAATTGCAAATTTTTTCTACAAAAGATAGTATTATTTTTAACGAAATTAAAAATTTCCTTTTACCTGATTTTAATTATAACTCTTTACAAAAAAATATTTTAAAGGAAGTTTATCATAAAAAAAATAATATTTTAATTAATTACAATGAAAATCGTGGAATTAATACTGCACTTCTAACTTTAGCAATGTTTTATTATATTAAGACTGGGGAAAAAAGTGAATTCATATCAAAAGAAAAAATTTTAAATAAGGAAATTTATTCTAATTATTTTGATTTTCATAGTGAATTTAAAAACTATAAATCACCTTTTTATGTAATATATGGTGATTTTGAGAAAGACGTTCTAGATAATATAAAAAATCCAGTAGTCATTATAAATAGTAATGAAACTTTACCCAATTTTACTAAATTAGATGATGATATATCTATACCTAAAAATATAAATATTATTAATTTAGAGGAATTTTATAATAAAAAATTAGAAAATAGTAATATTTATTCAAAAAATATACCGACTAAAGATAAATTACAGATTTTATCTAATATAGAAAAAGATAAAATTATTGCAACTAACGATATTAAAATTTTATTATAAAAAAAGATGGAGATAATCTCCACCTTTTTTTATATTACTTTAATTTTTCCATTTTTTATGGATTTAAAAATACTTTCTATATTAAATTCATCTATATCAATCTCCATTTTAGGTGATTCAATTCCATCTAGAAAATGTGCATCAAATGAAGAAAATATTGGCTTATTTATATGATATTTCTCTTTTATTTTTTCTATTTTTTGTCTATTATATATCTCAAAACCATCAAAATCTATCTCTGGAATATAACCTAAATTTGATATTATACTATTTGATCTATCTATATGTGCAGGTATTATAATCCCATCTCTCTCCCTTACAATTTTATATAATTCATCAATACTTATTTCGGTACTTCCTGATAATAATTTCTCCTCTTTCTCACAATAATCATCATTTTCGTTTAAAATAAGCTGATACCCATAGATATCCTCTCTATTTTTTATATTTGGTAGTCTATTATAGACTATTTTTTCCACTTCTCTAAAATCAGCTATATTTTTAAAATATACTAATATATGCGTTTCCTCAATAGTCTGCACTTCCATACCATATATTAAGATCATATTCTCTTTTTTTGCCATTAATTCAAAAATATCTAAATTTTTTCCACTATTGTGATCGGTAATTGCAAAAATATAAATATTATTTTTTTTCAATTTAGAAATAATAGGTTTAGAAGTCATGATTAGATCAGCACATGGTGATAACACTGAATGGATATGTAAATCTATATAACATTTCATCCTCTTACACCATTTTCATAAAGTTTACCTGTTATCTCAAAGCTATTTAGTTTTGAAGATAAAATTGCTATCTCTTCAACTTTTGCCCTGTTTAAAAACTCTTCATTTGGTAAATGCCCTTCTGCTATAACAACAGCTTTAATATCAAGCATTGATGCTACTCCAATTACATTCATATTTGTATGTACAGTTATCCAAATACTGTCACTTTTCGCCTTTCCCATTACTTCACTTAATAAATCACATACATACCCTATTTCTATATTATGGTCCATGTTTTTTTCTACTAGTATTTCCAGATTAAGTTTAGAAACTATTTCGCTTAAATTCATTAGCATACCCCTTTTTCTATACAATTTAATATATACATACATTCTTCGAAAAATAGATCTGAATAGCATATTAATCCTTTTTCATAACTTTTTATCTTTTTTTCTAATAAAGATAGTTTTTGAAGTTTAAATTCATCTGTTATTATATTACTCAATTCTAAAATATTTTTTTTAATGTCATTAATTATTTTTATATTTTTATTTTTATAAAATAATTCCATTAACATTTTTTCGATTTCTAATATTTTATTTTTTACTACTTCACATGTATCCACACACATTATAAAAATCCCCTTTCTTTTATATAAAATACTTAATAATACATTTTAACATGTTTTTGTCATTTTATCAAAATTTTTTTCAAAAAAACATTTTTTTTACGATTTTAAAACACTTTTTTTATAATTTGATTTATTTATACTAAATATGATATAATAAAATTATTTTACGTATGGAGGTTATGATATGAATACATTTACAAGTAGAACCAAACTACTTCTGGGTTCTTATAAAACTACTAAACTGGAAAAAAGCCATGTTGCTATTTTCGGTATTGGCGGTGTTGGTTCTTTCGTAGTAGAAGCTCTTGTAAGAGCAGGAGTTGGTAATATCACTATTGTAGATAAAGATGTCGTTGATATTACAAATATTAATAGACAGATAATTGCAACACATAGCACAATTGGTAAGGTGAAAGTTGATATTATGCGAGAACGTGCTATTGACATTAACCCAAATATCAATATATTTTCACACAATATATTTTTTAATGAAAATACGAAGCATCTTTTTTTCAATGATAAAAAATATGATTATATTGTTGATGCAATTGATAGCGTTAAATCAAAACTACTACTTATTGAGTTATCGTATGAAAATCATATCCCTATTATAAGTTCTATGGGAATGGGAAATAAAATAGATCCCAATAAGATCGAGGTTTCGGATATATCAAAGACTTCAGTATGTCCTCTAGCAAGAGTTGTCAGAAAATATTGTAAAGATAATCGAATTTATAAATTAAAAACAGTATACTCAAAAGAGGAATCTATTAAAAATGAATCTAATTTAATAGGTAGCATCTCATTTGTACCTTCTGTAGCTGGACTTATTATTGCTAGTGAAGTGGTAAAAGATATTATTAAATAACCTAGCTATTAGTTAAAATTATAATGACCATAAAAATTATTTAGTTCTCATATAATTCTATGGTCATTATTTTTTATAATTTCTCTGCTATTCTATCTTTTGTATATTTTATAATATTTTCTATCTCAATCTCTATTTTGTCATCTTCTGATCTAAATTTAAGCTCAACTTTACCTGCTGTTACACCTTTTCCTACTACAATTTTAATCGGAAATCCTATTAAATCTGCATCTTTAAATTTAAATCCTGGTCTTTCATCTCTGTCATCTAAAACTACCTCTATATTTTCTTTTTTCATTTTATCATATATTGTATTTGCAACTCTCATCTGTTCATCGTCTTTTACATTTGCAGGGATTATTATTACATGATAAGGTGCTATTGACATAGGCCAAATGATACCGTTCTCATCATTATTTTGCTCTATAGCTGCTGCCATTGTTCTTGAAACTCCAATTCCGTAACATCCCATTATCATATGATTTGTTTTCCCTTCCTCATTTAGATAAGTACAATTTAATGCTTCGGTGTATTTTCTACCTAATTTAAATATTTGTCCCACTTCAATACCTCTTGCACTATTTAATTTTCCACTTTCACATCTAGGACAGCCTTCCCCAAGTTTAACTTTTCTAATATCAAAAAACTCATCTAATTTATAATCTCTATTATGATTTACATTAATATAGTGTTTATCCTTTACATTTCCACCAGATATATAGTTTTTAAGAGATTTTACTGTTTTATCGGCAATAATCTTTATATTAGTTATACCAACTGGACCAATATATCCTTTTTTTAATCCTAGTTTTTCTATATCTTCATCTGTTGCTTGTTCTACTTCGGTAGCATTTAGCCTATTTTTTAATTTTATCTCATTAATATCATAATCACCACGTATTAAAACCATATAAAATTCCTCATCTACTTTGTATATCAACGCTTTTAAGGTATCTGATTCTTGTTTTTTTAGGAATTCTGATACTTCTGCTATTGTCTGTTTATTTGGAGTGTCTACTAATTTCATCTCTAACTCATCAATATCGGTACTATTTTCCATAGAAATATTACTTTCTGCTTTTTCGATATTTGCAGCATAATCACAACTATCACAATAGATTACTTCATCTTCACCTGATTCTGCAAGTACCATTATCTCGTGAGTTATGTCCCCACCAATATTACCAGAATCTGCTTCCACAGCCCTAAAAATAAGTCCACAACGTGTAAAAATACGGTTATAAGCTTTATGCATCTTTTGGTATTCCTCTTCCAACGAAGCTTCATTTGTATGAAAGCTATACCCGTCTTTCATTAAAAATTCTCGTCCTCTCATTAATGCAAATCTTGGTCTTCTCTCATCACGAAATTTTGTCTGTATTTGATATAAATTCACAGGCAGATCCTTATATGAATTTATCTCTTTTCTCACAATATCGGTAATAACCTCTTCATGTGTAGGCCCTAATAGATAATCTTTATCATGTCTATCTTTTAATCTCATCATCTCTGCACCCATTTTTTCCCAACGACCCGATTCCATCCACAATTCAGCTGGTTGTAATACAGGCATATGTACCTCTTGTGCACCAGCTTTTTCAAGCTCTTCCCTTACAATATTTTGAATTTTTTTAAGTACTCTATATCCTAGAGGTAAATAAGAGTAGACACCACTTGACAATCTTTTTATCATACCAGCTCTTGTTAAAAGCTTATGACTTATTACTTCAGCATCTTTTGGATTTTCTTTTAAAGTTTTTAGAAATAACTTGCTAAATTTCATACTTTTTCGTTATAGATACAATATTATTCTATAACTCCCTCCTATCTTTTTTATAAGTATTTAATATAGTTATTTTTCTTTTTATAAAATATAAAAATTCATTTAAACTATTATTATTCTTGCATTATATCATATATTAAAAAAAATTTTAACTTATTTTATATATAATTACTAATTTTTTCATAAAGTTCTACAAAATTAAATGGTTTTGTCATATAGTCTGACATCCCTATTTGAAAGCATCTTTCTTTATCTGTTGTAGTTACGTATGCTGTTACAGCAATTATATTTATCTCCCTATTCTCTTTTTTTGATTTTTCCAAAATTATCTCTGTTGCCTCATAACCATTCATTATAGGCATCTGAATATCCATTAAAATAAGCTTTATATTACTATGTTTTTCATATGCTTCCACAGCTTCTTTCCCGTTTGTTGCTTCTATAATATTATATCCTTTTTTCAGAAGCAGAGTTGTAATAGTTAATCTATTTGTTTCATTATCTTCAACTACTAGTATACTTGGATTGTTTTCATTTTGTGTATGCTCTAAATTACTATTATTACTATTATTACTATTTATACTTATCTCTTCATATATGTTAGCTGTATCCCTTTTTTCACTTATTTGATCCTCTACATATTCAAATTTTTCTATATTTTTTTTCGTTTCATTACTAATTACAGAAGAAATGTTAAATATATTTTTTTCTAGTTTACTATATACTTCATGTTTTTTAATAGGTTTAATAATATAATCATATTTTTTATTATTTTTTAAATCTTTTTCTAATACTTCTATCGGATTAACTAATACAATTATTTTATTTTTATTATAATTAAAAATAGAGATTTCTCTGTAAAACTCATCAAGTGTTTCATCGTCAGTTTTTTCATATATAATTACATCAATATTTTTTAGTATTTCATTATTTAATTTAATTTGAACTTCGTTATTCTTTAAGTTACTAACTTTTATATTTTTTTCTTGTAGTATTTTACACATTATATTTTTATTTATATCATTTTCATATATGAATAATATATTTTTATTCTCTAAATTATTAACTTCATTTAAATTAACAAAATCAAAAGAAACTTCTTCTGCTGCTATCGTAAAAACAAATTCAGTCCCCTTATTCAACATACTTTTATAAGTAATATCCCCATCCATAAGATTAACAAGTTTTTTTGCAATAGGGAGTCCTATTCCAGTTCGACTATAGTTATATGTTATCTGTGAACTATTTGATTCCAATAAAAATATATCTTTTTCAGATTCAGGCATCCCTTTTCCTGTATCTAATATTTTAAAAAGAAGTATATGTCTATTTTCGCTACTTTTTTTCACATCTATTTTAATATATACATAACCTTTATCCGTATATTTAATTGCATTTGATATTAAGGATATCAGCACTTGATTAAGTTTACCCTTATCGGACTTTATATTTATAGGTACTTCTTTTGATATATAGTACCCTATTTCAATCCCTTTTCTATAACCAGATTGAAATATTTTAGATATTAAGTCCGATACTAATTCCTCAAGATTAAATCTATTTGCCTCAATTTTATTTTCACCTGATTCTATTTTAGAATACTCTATTATCTCATTAATTGTAAGATTTAAATTATTTGCCAATATTTTTATATCTTCTATATAGTTTTTTTGCTTTAGAGTTAAATCAGATAATTGAGCTATATCACATATTGATATAATACTATTTAAAGGTGTCCTGATTTCATGTCCCATATTTTTTAATATCATATTTTTTGCCTTCATGGCTTTTATAGAGATCTCTTTTTGAAGACTTTCTTGTTTTTCAAGTTCTTCTTTATTTTTTTTATATTTTTCTATTTCGTGTTTTTTTTCCTCTATAATTTTTTTATAATCAATTCTTTTTTTGTAAAAAATATATATTATAATTAGTGTTGTAAAAAACATAAGCATAACCCACGCATACCAATATTCAGAAAAAAAACTTTTCTCTAGTTCAGCATATTGTTCATTTAAATATTCTTCCCCTATATCGTTAATGTATACGTTTTCGATCTCATTTAATATAATGTTTTTTAAAAAACTTTTCAATATATACATATGTTTCCCTCTTTTCTATACCTTAGGTAGTCTAATTGTAAAATTTGTATATTCATTTATAATTGAATCTATTTTTACACTTCCGCCATGTTTTTCAATAATATCTTTAACAATTGATAAGCCTAATCCTGTCCCTTGTATTTTTGTTGTTATTAAAGGATCAAAAATCTCTTTTAATTTATTTTCAGGTATACCTGCTCCATTATCTAAAATATTTATATATACATTGTCTTTATAAATATTTGCAGTTATATTAATATTATCTTTTAATCCTTTTTTTGCTTCAATTGAATTTTTAATTAAATTTGTAAATACTTTTTTTATTTGCGTCCTATGTGCTTTTATCTCTATAGTTTCATCTATATCAACATTTAGTTTAACAGACTCTTGATTTAATAAATTAGAATATTCATCTTTAATTTCGTCAATAATCTCTTTTAAATTCATATTTTCAAATGTAAATATATATTCTTCCCTACTTGAAAAATCAAGTAAATCTCTTGCCATTAAGTCTACTCTATCTGATTCACTTAGAATAATATCCATATAACCCGACATTTTTTCAATTTCCTTCTCTTTTTTCTCAATAGTATAGTTGTTTAATTCTATTAATTTCGATTTAGACATTTTTGCAAAACCTTTTATCCCAACAAGAGGAGTTTTTATCTCATGAACTATGGATTTTAATAGCTGAATTATCGTACTAAGTTTATTTGATTTAAGATTTTCTTTTAATAAATGTGTCTTATATAGATATACATTTAAAGATGCGAGTAATATATTTAGAGTATCTCTCTCTACTATTTCATTTATATTTTTATCGATACAGATCCCACCAAAAATATTTTCTTTATAGTAAAATGGTATAATAGTTATCTCATCAGAATCAAAATTAGAATAAATCTCTGTGCTATCTTTAAAATAAATTTTCCCCATCACTTTTATTTCCCGTTCTTTAAAAATATTATCAATATCTTTTAGGAAATTTTCTGTTGTATTTACTTTTTTTATAATATCTATACCGCTATCGTATTTATCCTTTTCTATTATTTTTGTATCATTTCCAAATTTTAAATAATTAATATATATTATTTTTTCACAATTCATTACATTCATAATTTCTTTTATTAAGTTAAAATACACTTCCTCTAAATCCTCCGAAGCATGAATTTCACTTGTTAACTTAGCTATGTTTTTTAGTCGAAGTATATATTCATTTAATTTTTTAGTCCTCTCATTAACAATTTTCTCTAGATTTTGATTTAAGTCTTTTAATTGGGTTTCTCTGCTCTCTATCTCTTTTGCCATATCATTTACATTATTAGCAAGATTCATAATTTCTGATGTTGCTTCAATTTCAATTTTTTCTTTATAATATCCTGTTTTCAAAAAGTTTATTTTTTGTATAAGTGTTTCAAATGGTGAAAAAAGCTTTCTAAGAACAATATATAAAAGCACCAATCCAATAATAACACTCGAAATTTGAAATATAATAATATTTTTTATTGTATTTTTCTTTACTTGTAATATATTTGTTATATTTTCACCAACAAGAAAATAACCAATATTTTCTTTGGAATAGTTTTCTATTGGAATAATATTGAAACCATACTCTTCACCGAAAAAATTTAAATTTATAGTCTCTTTTTTATTAATATCTTCTAAAATACTACTATCTAATTTAATATTCTCTATTCTTTTATTCCCCTCAAATAGTGATGAAGTTATAAGATTATCCCCGTCAATTAATAATATCTCTTTATTTATAATTTTTTTAAGTTTCTGTATATAATCTCCTTTTATTTGTGTAGCTAGCACAATTGCTCCTTTAGCAGTACTATTATATTGATAATCAAATCTTGAACTTTTTCCTACAGGTACAATAGCTTCTATGAAAAACTTTCCATCTCTTTTTTGTATAAATGCAACTTCAGCACCTAAAAAAATTTCTGCATTCACTACACTTTTTAAATATATTGCATCCGGGCTATCTCTTAAAGCTTTATCAAAATATTCTGAATTTCCTAAGAAATTAAGATTACGGTCATACATTGCCATACCGATTTCAGCACTTCCCCTTGCATGTCCATACATTCTTCCTCGTTCCTGGTTAGCTAATAATATATATTTTAGACGGTTCATTTTTTGTAATTCTACTTCTGCTTTTTTGTCTTGCATTTTCCAGTTTGTAGTTACAAATGTATTTGATTCAAAAGCATGATAAATACTATCACTGCCACTTATAGACCGTGCATTTGCAGTAAGTGTTTTTTTTTCTTCATCTAATAAGTCTTTTAGTAATTTAGAAGCGTAATCAACTTCTATTTTAAATTTACCCTCAATATTTTTAGAATAAAAATTTTTTAATACAGTAATATTTAAAATACTAAAAAATATATAAACAAAAAAACTATATACTATTATATACTGCTTAAAGCTTTTTTTCATAATAAGACACCTACCTATTTTAGCATTATAATAACATTTACAAAAAATATATAGTTTTTCCTTTTTTTTATTATATTTTATTTTAAAAGTTGGATAAAATCTTCCTCTGTAATAATTTTAATTCCTAATTCATTTGCTTTATTTAATTTACTCCCTGGTGATTCGCCAACTACTAAATAGTCTAGTTTTTTATTTACACTATTTGCATTTTTACCGCCATTTTTTTCAATTAAATCTTCTGCTTCTTTTCTTTTGTACTGTTTTAATGTTCCTGTGATTAAAAAAGTTTTTTCATAGAAATTATTATTTATGATACTTATATTATGTTTATTATTTTCATCCTCTTCCAAACTAAATTTAATATTATGTTCCATTAATCTCTCAATTATAACAAGATTATTTTTATTTTTAAAATAATCAATTATAGATTTTGCTATTTTATCGCCAACTCCTTCAATATTTTGAAGTTCCTCATAACTAAGATTCTTTAAGTTATCTATACTTTTACTGTAAATTGCAAGAATATTAGCTGTATATTTCCCCACAAATGGTATTCCTAAACTAAAAAGAACTTTTGAGTAATCATTATTTTTACTTAACTCTATATTTTTCAGAAGGTTGCTTATACTTTTTTCTCCCATTTTATCAATTTCATATAATTCTTCTCTATATTCTTTTAAATTATATATATCGTATATCTCTTTTATTTTATCTAAATCAATTAATTTTTTTATTACTTTACTCCCTAATCCAATAATATTCATTGCATCTCGTGATACAAAATACTCTATTTTTCTTATTAACTTCTCATAACAATTTATGTTTTCACATATTAATGTAATATTTGTATCAGATTTTATAAGTTTTTCATTACATGAAGGGCAATTTTCTAACTCAACTATCTCTTTTTCATTACCGTTACGTTCCTCTATAATTGGCATAATTACCTTCGGGATTATCTCTCCCCCTTTTTCTATAATTACTCTATCTCCTATTTTTATATCCTTTTTTCTTATCTCATCAAAATTATATAGTGATGCTCTCCTAATTATACTACCAGATAGAGACACCTCTTCTAATTCAGCAACTGGTGTAATAACTCCTGTTCTGCCTACTTGAAATGTTACACCTAAGAGTTTTGTAGTTGCTTGTTTAGTTGGAAATTTGTATGCTATTGCCCATCTAGGACTTTTTGTCGTATTTCCCAAGATATTTTGCAATTTAAAACTATTTACTTTTACAACTAATCCATCAGTCTCATATGGAAGTGATAATCGTTTTTCCTGCCAATACTCAACTTGCTTTATTACTTCATTAATATTTTTACAAAGAGTATAATTTTCTCCTGTTTTAAATCCATTTTCATTTAAAAATTTTAACTTATCAATTTGATCACTATCATTAATAATATTATAGAAAAAACAGTCTAATTTTCTATCTTTTACAATACTACTATCTATCTGCCTAAGTGTCCCTGAGGCAGCATTTCTAGCATTTGAAAAAAGTTCATCGCCATTTTTTTTTCTAGCTTCGTTTATTTTATCAAAACTTTCAGTTGGAAGTATTATCTCTCCCCTTACCTCAATATTAAGACTATTTTTTAAATACTTAGGTATTGTTTCAATCTCTATAATATTATGTGTTACATCCTCGCCAATTTCACCATCACCACGTGTTAAACCCTGTACTAATTTTCCATTTTCATACTTTATACTAATAGATACACCGTCATATTTTAATTCTACAACATACTCTAGTTTTTCATCCTTTATAATATTTTTCACTCTTTTATCAAAATCAATTAAATCTCCATTATTATATGTATTTGATAAACTTAACATTGGTCTTACATGTTCTATTTTTTTAAATTTATTACCCTCTAATGAAGAACCTACTTTGTTTAAAATTCTACTTTTATAATCTAGATTATTTTCTAAAAGTTTTTCCAATTCTTTAATTAATAAATCGTACTCATAATCTGAAATTAAAGATTCATTTTTCACATAATAATAATAGTTATATTTTTCTATATCTGCCTCTAATTCTTTTACTCTTTTTAAATCTTTATTCAATTTATTCTCCTTATCCTATTGTATATATTTTGATATTATTTTATAAAATTCCTCTTTATCTACAGGTTTTGATATATATTCATCCATTCCAACTTCGAAACATTTATCACGATTTTCCTTCATTGCATATGCAGTAATAGCGATTATAGTATTTCGTTTTTTCTCTTTCTCTCTAATTTGCTTTGCTACACAATATCCATCTAATTCAAGAAGTTGTATGTCTAAAAGTATAAATATATATTCCCCTTCTAATGCTTTTTCTACTGCTTTTTTTCCACTTTCTACTATATCACATTCTAAATTATATCTATCTAGTAGCGTTTGTACTAATTTTTGATTAATCACATTATCTTCAACTAATAATACTTTTCTTTTCTCTATACTTTTTTCTATTCCTATGTTTATTTTTTCAGTATTATTTTTAGTTAATTTAATATCTTCGGAATATTTTAAAGGTAAATAAAGGGTAAACGTCGTCCCTTTTCCAAATTCACTTTCTACTTTAATTTCTCCACCCATAAGCTCCACCATTTTTTCTACAATAGAAAGCCCTAATCCTGTACCTTTATACTCTTTTGTAAGTGTATTTTCTATCTGTTTAAAACTTTCAAAAACATCTTTTATACTCTCTTTAGGGATTCCAATCCCTGTATCTTTTACAATAATTTCTAAATAATGTTTATTATTTCCTCTTACTTTGTCTGAAATCTTTAATACTATCTCCCCTTTTTCAGTAAATTTAATTGCATTTGATAACAAATTATTTAAAATCTGTGTTAATTTAATATTATCAATAAATATGTTATTTGTAAAATTAACGCTATCTAATTTAAATTTTAGTTTTTTCTCATCTGCAATTTTGCTAAACAACATATAGACATTTTCTAATAATTTATTTAAATCAATCGATTTTAATTTTAAAGTTTCTTTTCCTGCTTCCAATTTTGACATATCTAATATATTATTTATTATCATTATTAGATTTTCACCTGAATTTAAAATTAGGTTTAACATCTCAAGTTTCTCTTTTTCTTTTTCTTCATCTACTAAGATACTTGCAAATCCAATAATTCCATTTAGAGGTGTTCTTATTTCATGGCTAATATTTGCAATAAATGCACTTTTTGCTTTATCAGCAGCTTCAGCTTTTTTCTTTGCTAAATATAAAAATTCCTCTATCTTTTTATCTCGACTTATATCTAAAATAATAACCTGTGTTTCATTAATATAATCATTTATAATTTTCCTTTTTATCCATTTTTCGCATACTTCAATGCCTTTATGTGTGATTCTTTTTACCTCAAACTCATCAGTATAAGAATCAAGCAAGTCATTTAAAATATATGGTTCAAAAATATTATTTATATTTAAATTTAAATTCGATTCTTCGAAATTACTATATATTCTATCATAAAATTGATTATTTTTAAATAGTATTTTTCCATTTTTATCATATCTAAATATAATAAAAGGCACTTCTTTTATTATCGCTTTAAACTTATTTTCACTTCTAAGTAGTTCAAATTCTATTTTTTTTCTAGCTGTAATATCTTCTTTTACACCCATAAATCCAATTATTTCATTATTATTGTTTTTTAAAGGAGATATTATTGCCTTTTCCATAAATAAATTTCCATTTTTCTTTTTATTTTGGAATTCCCCTTTCCAAGTATAGCCATTTAAGATTGTTTTCCATAACATCTCATATTCTTTTTGAGTTGTATGACCACTTTTTAAAACAGAAGGGTTATTTCCTATTAATTCCTCTTTTGTGTATCCAGTTAAATTACAAAATTTTGGATTGACATATTGTACTGTCGCATTAATATCAGTTAACGCAATAGATATTGGAGCTTGTTTCACAATTTCTTTAAATTTTCTAAGTCTTTCTACTTTATCTACTTTTTCAGTGACATTTTCAATTGTTTCCAATGTATATTTTTTATTATATTTTTTTAATATAATCTCTCTATTTTCTATTTTTAAATAATAATATTTATTATCTTCCTCAGAGTAATATTCATAATATTCTTCATTATCAAATATATCTATTTTTTTATTATTGTTTTTTATAATATTTATTATCTCTGTTGCAATATCCTTTTTTAAACTTCCAAATTGTTTAAAGAATATTCTATTTTTCTTAATAATTTCCCCTTTTTCATTACGAATTGCTGCACCGTACGGTATTTTATTTAATACCTCTTTATATAGTTCTCGCTCTATCACAGTATTATTACATTCGGCAATATTTTTTAGAGGAACTATAATACCTTTTAATATATCGCCATCTCTGTCCTTACTATATACAATATAATCCTCTTTTATACCAGTAAAATGATCAGTATTAATTTTTACACTATTTATCTCTCCCCTTTAAATATTCTATTTAGCCTAATTAAACTTTTTTTATCTAGAAATTTATTAAATACAGATTTTTTTACAAATTTTAATTTGTATTTTCCATTTGAATATGTAATTAATTCATTTTTAAAATCATATTCCCAATAAAAAATTTCTATATTATTATAAAGAATAATATTTTTTTTAACAAGAAAAAAAATAAAGAGAATGATATTTGCAACCATTAATATTATTGCTATTAAAACCAATGTACCCATTGATATACCACTCCCTTTATTTTTATTAAATTTTAAATTTTATTAGAAATCCATATCATCCTCTAACGGGATAATATCATCTGGATTTACTGTATTTGTTTTTCTATTTATAGGTGTTACCTCTTTTACAGTTTTTACTGATTTTATAGCACTCGATCCTTTACTATAGTTTGAGCTATATGTTTTTTTCTTTTGTTCTCTTTGTCTTGTTGTGCTTTTATCTTTTTCACCATGTACCATAATACTTAGATTTTCTAC
>JAAYPW010000046.1 GCA_012519615.1 Fusobacteriota bacterium | reverse complement strand
TATCTATTTTTGTATAAGAATAAATGTCTTCCACTGTCATTTTAAAATACTTAAAAGCTTTTCTTATATAAAAAATTCTATTTTCCATTGGAATTACTAGATTTTCTATTACTACTGATTTAGATGGTACATCCTCTTTTTTATCTGCACCAAAACCACTACGACCAATTTCAAGACCTCTAAGAGCTTTTTGTAAAGACTCCTCAAATGTTCTACCAATTGACATAACTTCACCAACAGATTTCATTTTTGTCGTTAAAACAGGATTAGCTTTTTTAAATTTTTCAAATGCCCAACGAGGTATTTTTGTTACAACATAATCTATAGTCGGTTCATAATCTAAACAAGATTTACCTGTTATATCATTTTTTAACTCTCCAAAAGTATATCCAACAGCTAATTTTGCTGTAATTTTTGCAATTGGAAATCCTGTTGCCTTAGATGCAAGCGCTGATGAACGTGATACACGTGGATTCATCTCTATAATCATAATCTCTCCATCTAATGGATTTACAGCATATTGTATATTACATCCACCAGAATTTATCCCTATCTCTTCTAAGATATTTATTGACATCTCTTTTAAATTTTTATATTCTTTATCCGATAAAGTCTGTGCTGGTGCTACTGTAATACTATCACCTGTATGAACACCCATTGGATCGAAATTTTCTATTGTACAAATAACAAGCACATCACCATTTTTATCTCTCATTACTTCAAATTCAAATTCTTTCCAACCAAGTATAGATTGATCTATCATAACCTGAGTAATTGGACTTGCGTCTAATCCTGATTTTACAATTTCTTCAAATTCATCAATATTATAAGCTATTCCTCCACCTGTCCCACCTAATGTGAATGATGGTCTTATAATTGCCGGAAATCCAACCTCTTTTAAAAGCTCTTTTGCTTCAGACATATTTTTTACAAATCCAGTTTTCGGCATTTTATAACCTAGTTTGTCCATAGAAAATTTAAACTGTTCTCTATCTTCTGCTTTATTTATAGTATCTAATTTAGCACCGATCACTTCAACATTATATTTTTTAAGTATTCCTGAGTTAGATAATTCTATTACTATATTTAAAGCAGTTTGACCTCCAATAGTTGGTAATAAAGCATCTGGTTTCTCTTTTTTTATAATTTGCTCAATAACATCAATTCTAATTGGCTCAATATATGTAGCGTCAGCCATTTCAGAATCTGTCATTATCGTAGCTGGATTTGAGTTGATTAAGACCACTTCATATCCTTCCTCTTTCAATGCTTTGCACGCTTGAGTTCCCGAATAATCAAATTCACAAGCCTGTCCTATAACAATAGGGCCAGCACCAATTACAAGTATTTTTTTGATATCCTCTCTTTTTGGCATAATATCCTCCTTAAAAATTTATATTAAAAACAATTTTAATTAAATTGATTTACATGTCAAGTTTATGTTTAATTTCCAATTAATTCAAAAATACTTACTTTATCCAACAACTCAATATTTTCCTCTTCATTTGAAAAAATCAGAGCTTCCTCAGTATAAGTTGCAGTTGTTAAATTTATAGCTCTTACACATTTTTCTTCTTCCATTCTTGTCTTTAATTTTTCAATTTCTACAGCATCTACAGGATCAAAATTTCTTAAAATTTGGATTAAAAATCTCCCTTGTAGTGCTGTTTTAAATTTTTCTACTGCTATAATAAGTATTCTATTTCTATTTTTTTGTAAATTTCTAAACTCCTTATATCCTAATTTATCTACTATTTTTTTAAATAAATCCTCTAAATCGTTCATTGTTAATGAATTATAATCTATACTCTCTATTATCTTCGCGTGTTCTTCAGGAAATAGAATTTTTTTTAATTTTTTCATTCTTAAGTCAACGTCTCTATATCTTGGAATATTTACCCTTATTTCTTCGTATAATCTATATGCCTCATCTAAATTCTCTTCCTCTTCATATAATAACGCTAATTCATATTGCATAAAAGTAACTTTATCATCTTTTTTATCAATAGAAAAAACTGCTTTCTCTAAATATTTTTTTGCCGTTTCATTTTCTTTTGTTTTTAAATAATAATTCGATAACATAAAATAATACTCCAATATATCTTCTTTAAATTCACTCTCGTTTAATTTTAAAAGTTCGTCTACTGCTTCTTTAATATTTCCATCTTTATAAAGTAATTTTCCAAGACTAAATCTTGCAGTCTCGTTATTTGGATTTATTTCCAATATTTTTTTATATTGAAATACAGCTTTAACCTTATCTCCTTTTAATTCATGTATCTTAGCTAAATTAAATCTTGCCTCTTGATTCATACGATCTGTATTTAGTACCATATTATATTCCGTAATCGCTTTCTCTTTTTTATCTGTTAACATATATATATTCCCTAATTGCATATGAATCTTTGGATTTTTAGGTTCTAAACGAAATCCTTCTATTGCCATTTTTGCTGCTTTATCATAAATTTCTTGAGCAATATATATCTCCGACATCAGAGCAAATGCATCCGATTTTTCACGTAAAGTTGCAAATTTACTGACAGTTATTGACACGCACTCTTTCAGAGCTAACATATAATCTAAAAATTCAAAATGAATTTTTGCAAGGTATTTTTTAGACCGAATATCATAAGGTTTCACAACACTATAATTTTTAAAGTTCTCCAGTGCTTTTTCTAGATCACCATTTTCATATTGAAGTATCGCTTCAGCTATTATACTTTCACGACTAAAATACATATATATAAAAAATATAAACATTCCCAAAATCAATACAAATGCAAATAAAATATACATTTTAATCCCCTTTTATCAATAGTTTGTCTGGTATAAAATAGTCTGATATATCAATATATCCACCTAATTCTTTCACATTTCGATCCTCTATTAAAAATTTAACTTTTTTAATATCTTCTATTTCACATATTGAATTAATAATTGAGTATATAATTATCTGTTCACTCTCTGCAGAGCTAATATATCTTCCTAAATCTCTATTAAAATTGAGATAAGCAATATTTCCCTCTAAGTATATATTGTTTAAAATAGTTTCACTGCTTATTCCATTAAAAGCATTTGACTTTATATACTCAAACATTGTAAATATTTTATCTCGTATTAATTTTTCACTCTCTATCTCAACTTGCTTTACTAAAAGATATGTTAAATCATCATTCGGTATGTAAATATTATATATCTCAATCTCTTTATCTTCGTTTTTATCTATATCTTTAGATAAAACATTAGCCGAATTACCAATATTATATTTTTTTATATAATTATTTTTTTCTATTATGATATATCTATAATAAAGTAACATAATAACTATATTAAACATAATAACTAATGTTAAAATTACAGTTCTTTTTTTCATATTTTCTCCCACTATTCATTAAAATATTTTCTTACAGATTTGGCAATAGCATTTGCTATTCTTTTCTGATACCAGGTGCTATTTAGATTTTTAGATTCCTGCCTATTTGTAATAAACCCAGCTTCTACAAGTATTGCCGGTACTTTACTAGTAGCTAAAACAGTAAATCTTGCTCCTAAAACTTGTCTTTTTTGAAATTTAGTGTTTTCAACTAAATTTTTAAGTACATTTTCTGCTAATGTGACACTTTTTTCCATATTAATATTATATACAATATCTCCTACTATTAAATCAGTATAATCTTTTGCAATAATACCAAATTTTTCATCAACACTATTTTCAAACGCTGCAATTGCCATTGCATAACTATTTGCATTTTTTGAATAGTGATAAACTTCTACTCCTTTTGCATTTCTATTTTTATTCGCATTTAAATGAATACTTATGAATAAATCAGCATTATTAGTTTCAGCTATTTTAGCTCTATCTCCTAACGGTATAAATATATCACTATCCCTTGTTAAAATTACATTATAATCTTCTTTTAATTCGTCAATAATATATTTGGATATTTTTAGTACAATATCTTTTTCTTGTAATCCATAAGACACCGCACCAGGGTCTTTTCCACCATGTCCAGGATCTATTACAATAGTATGATTTTTCTTTTTAGAGAGATTAAAAATAAATTTACCCGGATTGGTTAACTCTTTTGTTGTAAACCCCACTCCACTTTTTAAAGTTATAAAAAAGTCTAAATTATTATCATATTCATATTTTAATATATCTTTTACATAAGTGCCATCTACATTTAAGATCTCTTTTATATTTTTACCAGGTTTTGTATTTTCAAATTCAATAAATATCATGAGATTTTCATCATCAAAATCCACTTTTATAGGCGGAACTTTATTCCCGTCCATCTCAAAAATAATTTGTCCGGAACCAAAAGCTATATTTTTTACTGTATTTGCATTTATATTAAAACTAAATAAAAATAAAAATAAATTTATTAATATAAATATTTTTCTCATAAATAACTCCCCTTGTCCTGTAAAAAAGCGACAATTTTCATTGTCGCTTCAACTATTTTATTTTGTATAATCACGATTAATGACAGTAAAAAAATATTTAATCTCTATATTCACCTTTAATAGCTTCTTTTTGAAAAGTAATTGTAGTTCCTTTATCTACTCTTAACTCCACAATTTTTTCATTTATTGATGTAATTTCGCCTATAATTCCGCTTCTAGTTACAACTTTATCTCCTTTTTTTAATGAATCAACCATATTTTTATATGCTTGGTTCTCTTTTTTCTGTTTTTTATTTAGAAAAAAACTCCATGCAAAAAAGACCAATATCATTATAATTAACGGTAAAAATGAACCTACAGTTGCACTTCCTTCAGTTGCTATATCTGAAGTTGCTATCTCTTGTTGCCCTAATCTCTGTCCCCCTTCTACTACGAAAAGTAGACCATTAAAAAAAATGTTCATGTGTTCCTCCTAATTATTTAAATATAATATTTTCTATTTATTATATCATATATATCTGATTATTTCAATTTTATTTTTAATTTTATTTTTAATTTTATTTTTAATTTTATTCAATTATTTCTTATATTTGCAAAACTTTATCTATTTATACCACTAATAAGCTAAATGCCATTACAGCCATTCCTGAAATAAGCCCATAAATTGCATAATGATGCTCCCCATATTCCTCAGCAGCAGGTAATAATTCATCAAATGATATATACACCATAATTCCTGATACTATTGCAAATATTACCCCTAATATAGTATCCCCTATTCCAAAAATAGATATAATTAAAATAAATCCTATTATCGCACCTAGAGGTTCTGCTAATCCTGATAGAAATGAATAGATGAATGCTTTTTTTCTAGAGCCTGTAGCATAAAATATAGGGATCGATACAGCTATTCCCTCTGGTATATTATGTATCGCTATAGCTACTGCTATTGCTATTCCTAGTTTCGGTTCTTTTAATGCTGCTACAAAAGTAGCTAATCCTTCTGGTAAATTATGAATAGCTATTACAATCGCTGAAAAAACTCCCATTCTAATTAATTTTTTATTTTTTTTAAGTTCTTCTTCACTTTCTTTTCCCTTATTTAGCTCTTTTTCTAATTTTTTATCTTTTTTTTTCATTTTTTTCTCTGCTTTATTTAACTCTTCGACTTTGTGCATTTCATGAGGATTATCACATTCTGGGACCATTTTATCTATAATAGCAATGATTAATATCCCTATAAAAAAAGATGCTATCGCAAGTAAATTCCCTTTTTTACCTAATTCTGAATCTAAAAGTTGTTTTGATTCTTGTAATATTTCTACAAAAGATACATATACCATTACACCTGCTGAAAATCCAAGTGAAACAGAAAGTAAAATTGTATTTGTTTTTTTAGCAAAAAAAGCAATTGCTCCACCAATTCCTGTTGCAAGTCCTGCTAATAAAGTCAGTGAAAAAGCAAATAAAATTGAATTAAAAGTTAAATTAAACTCCATAATAATATACTCCTCTCTTTTCCTATTAAATATATCTATCACTAATAAAAAAGTACAATGTATTTAAATACATTGTACTCTATTTTTAACAAAATGAAAAGTTTTTATTTTTTTATTTTTTCTTTAAAATTACTCCAGTTATTTGAAAATTTTTGCATTATAGAGTTATTATCTTCTTTTAATGTTTCGTCAAAAGTTTTTAAAATCTCTTTTTGTTTAGAAGATAAATTAGTAGGAACTTCAATTACAATTTTTACTAATTGATCCCCTTTTCCATATCCTCTTACATTAGGGATTCCCATATCTTTTAGTCTAAATATTTTTCCTGTTTGGGTACCTGTAGGAATTTTTATTTTTGTTTCACCATCTATTGTAGGTACTTTAATATCCCCGCCTAATGCTGCTGTTGCAAAGCTAATTGGAATTTCACATACAATATCGTTATCGTGTCTTTCAAATATATCATGTTGGCTTACATATACGAAAATATATAAATCTCCATATCCTCCGCCATTTTCCCCTGCTTCACCAAATCCAGGTATACGTAATCTTTGTTCGCTATCTATCCCTGCAGGTATTTTTACTTTTTTTGTAACTTTAACTTTATGAAGTCCACTACCGCTACATTTATTACATTTGGTTTCAGGGACTTTCCCTTTACCATTACAAGAACTACATGTATTTATATTTACAAATTGTCCAAACATACTTCTTGCAATCTCTTTTATTTCACCAGTACCATTACATTTTGTACATGTGTTCTCTTTAGTACCTGGTTTACCACCAGTTCCGTTACAAGTACTACAAACTTCTGTTCTATTATATGTTATCTCTTTTTCTACGCCTACTGCTGCTTCTTCCAAAGTTATTGTTAGATTATGTCTTAGATCATTTCCTGGTCTTGCACTATTTCGTTTTCTTCCTCTGCTAGATGAAAATCCACCGCCAAAAAAGTTACTAAAAATGTCCCCTAAATCTCCAAAATCAAAATCTCCAGCATTAAATCCTCCACCATTACCGTCAAATGCAGCACTTCCATAAGTATCATATTTCTGTCTTTTTTCTGGATCTGATAATACTGCATATGCTTCAGAAATTGTTTTAAATTTCTGTTCAGCCTCTTTGTTATCAGGATTTCTATCAGGGTGATATTGCATAGCTAGTTTTCTATACGCTTTTTTTATTTCATCTGCATTTGCGTTTTTTTCCACACCGAGAGTAGAGTAGTAATCCTTACTTTCACTCATTATTTCAACCTCCAATTATAAAAATACTCTTAATCTACTACCTCGGCATCTACAATATCTTGATTTTCTTCATATTCATTATTAGAATTATTAGAATCTTCTACATTTTCACCATTGTTTGAATTGTTTTGATACATAGCTTCTGCTAATTTATGAGCAACTTTTTGTAAATTTTCCATTGCTTTTTCTATTTCTTCTACATTTTCAGTATTTTTTGCTGTTTTTAATTCTTCAATAGCATTTTTAATTGTATCTTTTTCATTAGGATTTATTTTATCGCCATGTTCTTCTAATGTTTTTTCTGTACTAAATATTATTTGATCAGCACTATTTTTTAAGTCAATAAGTTTTTTTATTTTTTTATCTTCTTCTTCATGCATTTCTGCATCTTTTCTCATTTTTTCAATCTCTTCTTCTGATAAGTTTGTGCTTCCTGATATTACAACTTTATTTTCTTTTCCAGTTCCTAAGTCTTTTGCAGATACATTTACTATTCCATTTGCATCTATATCAAAAGTTACTTCTATTTGAGGTACTCCTCTAGGTGCTGATGGGATTCCTGTTAAGTCAAATCTACCTAAAGAAACATTATCTTTTGCTAGTGCTCTTTCCCCTTGTAATACATTTATATTCACTGCCGGTTGATTATCTTCTGCAGTAGAGAATACTTGTGATTTTTTTACAGGTATTGTTGTATTTCTTTCAATTATTTTTGTAAATACTCCGCCTAATGTTTCGATCCCTAAAGATAATGGTGTTACGTCAAGAAGTAAAACATCTTTTACATCTCCTGCCAAAACTCCACCTTGAATCGCAGCACCAGAAGCTACAACTTCATCTGGATTAATCCCCTTATTTGGTTCTTTCCCAAACATATTTTTTACCCATTCTTGTACAGCAGGAATTCTCGTAGAACCTCCAACTAATAAAATTTCGTCTATTTGAGAAGGTGATAATTTCGCATCCTCTAGTGCAACTTTCGTTGTTTTTTGAGTTAGTTGAACTAGTTCTTTTGTTAATTCATTAAAAGCTACTCTAGTTAATTTTTTTTGTAAATGTTTAGGTCCAGTTGCGTCCATCGTAATAAATGGTAAATCTATCGATGTTTCTAACATTGTAGATAACTCTTTTTTAGCTTTTTCAGCTGCATCTTTTAGACGTTGATATGCCATTTTATCTTTACTTAGATCAATTCCTGTTTCACTTTTAAATTCTTTTACTAACCAATCTATTATTTTATCGTCAAAATTGTCTCCACCAAGATTGTTGTTTCCACTTGTAGAGATAACTTCTACTACTCCATCTCCGATTTCAAGTATTGATACGTCAAATGTACCTCCACCTAAGTCAAATACTAATACTTTCTCATCTTTACTTTTTTTATCTAAGCCATAAGCAAGTGCTGCTGCTGTTGGTTCATTTATGATTCTTTTTACATCGAATCCTGCAATTATACCAGCATCTTTCGTTGCTTGTCTTTGAGCATCAGTAAAGTATGCAGGCACTGTAATTACAGCCTCTGTTACCTTTTCACCAAGATAGCTTTCAGCATCTTTTTTCATTTTTTTAAGAGTCATTGCTGATATCTCTTCTGGAGTATATTCTTTAGACAATATATTTTTTTTATAATCTGATCCCATATGTGTTTTTATTGACAATACAGTATTTTCTGGATTTGTTATTGCTTGTCTTTTTGCTATTTCTCCTACAATTATTTCACCACTATCTTTTATACTTACAACTGATGGAGTTGTTCTTGAACCTTCAGCGTTAGTTATTACAACTGGTTTCCCATTTTCCATTACAGATACACAAGAGTTTGTTGTACCTAAGTCAATTCCTATTATTTTTCCCATTTTAATTACCTCCTAAAAATTTATTTATTATTTTATTATTTTTTACATACCTTTACCATAGTTGGTCTAATTACTTTCCCTTTAAGTTTATACCCTTTTTGTAATTCTTGTGTAATAATATTATTATCAAATTCTTCGCTATTTTCTACCATTACAGCTTGGTGTTCGTAAGGGTTAAATTCTTTATTAACAGATTCAATCTCCTCTACCCCTTCTTCAGATAGCAATTTCTGTAATTGTCCAAATATAAGTTCTACCCCTTTTAAAAGTCCCTCAAAATCACTATTATTTTTAGAAGAAGATATTCCTCTTTCAAAATTATCTACAACTTCTAATATTTTTACTATAATTTTTTCTGAAGCAAATTTTACATATTCCTCTTTCTCTTTATCTTTTCTTTTTCTGAAATTTTCAAAATCAGCAACTTGTCTAATATATGCATCTTTCCATTTATCTACCTCTTCTACCATATTTATCTCACTATTTTCAGTAGAAGTTTCCTCTTCAGAATCTAGTATCTCAATATCATTTTCTTCATTATCAATTATAGCTTCATTTTTATTATTATCTTTAGACATTTTTCTATTCCTCTCCTTTTTCTATACTATTTAATACCCTTACAACTTCATTTTTAACGTATTCAACAATTCCAAGAGTTTTAGAATATTCCATTCTTTTTGGACCAATTATTCCTATTATCCCCTTAAACTCTCCTATTTTATATTCTGAAAATACTAAACTAAGATTTTCTAGTCCTTCTATCTTTAGTTCTTCACCTAGTACTACATTAACTTGCTTCTCTTTTAGACTATTATCTTTCATGAAGTTTTCAAATAATTTTTTTATTTTATCTTTCTCATCGAAAATTTTAACTGTATCTACAATATTAATCTCTTCGCTATTTATATTTTCTATTATACTTGGAGCACCATTTATAAAGATATTTCCCTCATCATTTTTATAGCACTCTTCTATTATTTCTTCAAATATAATTTCCTCTAATACTTCAATACTTGATTTCAAGTTTAAATATTTACTTTTATATGTTAAATAATTCATATTTAGGTTTTTTATTTTTTTATCAATTATTTTACCTATTTTTTTTACTTCATCTTCATTTATAGGTATATCTATATGTATTTTTTTTGTTCTAACATTACTATTTTCCGATACAAATACTGCAAAAATTGTATTGCTATTAACAAAAATCAACTCTATTTTTGATATTATTTCTGTTTTTTCTTTAGATTCCAGTGCAATTCCTGCATAATTACTTAAATTTGAAAGTATATTTGATGTTTTTTCCAAAATTTTATCTATTTCAGTCATATTGTTTTCATAAGCTATTGTTATTTTTTCCATCTCATCAAAAGTAACTTTTCTAATTTCTAAAATAGTATCTAGATAATATTTATAGCCCTTTGTAGTTGGGAGTCTTCCAGAAGATGAATGGGTTTTTGATATATAGTTCATATCTTCTAAGTCTGCCATTACATTTCTAATTGTAGCAGATGACAGATCAAGATTATATTTTTTTACAAGCGTTCTCGAACCTAGACTTTTACCAGTATCTAAATAATAATCTATTATCGCACCTAGTATTTTCTCTTCTCTCTCTGTCAATATTATCAATCCTTTTTGCTATTATTAGCACTCACTTATAAAGAGTGCTAAATATAATATATACTAAATTTAATATTTTGTCAAGTATTTGTTTATTATTTTCATAAAAATAAAAAAGAGCTAAATAAAATCAGCTCTTTTTTTTATATATCATGTTTTTCTCTACAATTTCATATAACATTTCTGTTTTTACTGGTTTAACAATATAATCATCAAATCCATATTTTATTATTTTTTCCCTATCTTCTTTCATTGCATATGCAGTTAATGCAATAATATTAATTTTATTATTTTGATATTCTTCTAATAATTTAATCTCTTTTGTTGCTTCAATACCATTCATTATTGGCATCTGTATATCCATTAAAATAAGTCCAATATTTTTATTTTTTTTATACGCCTCTACGGCTTCTTTCCCATTTACCACAGAGATTACATTATATTTTTTATGTTTTAATAATATTGAAAATGTTTCTCTTATAATATCATTATCTTCTGCAACTAATATTATATCTTTATTCTCTTCATATTCATTTTGAAATCTTTCACTTTTTTCTATAACATTACTGGTATCTACTATGTTTACTATATTATTTAAAGTTAATTCAACATAAAATGTTGTACCTTTATCTGGCACCGAATTAAAATATATCTTGCCATTTAAATTATCTAATATTTTTTTACATATTGCAAGTCCTAGACCAGCACCTTTATATTTTTTTGTATAGCTCATATCACCTTGTACAAAAGGATTAAATATCTCCTTATGATCCCCAATTATTCCTATACCAGTATCTTCTACAATTATTTCAACCTTTGTAGTCTTTGAGGTTATCTCTAATAAGTTTAATTTTATTTTAATATAACCTTTTTCAGTAAACTTGAGAGAATTACTTATTAAATTATACAAAACTTGTCTAATCTTAGTAAAATCACTTTCTAACATAGATGGTATATTATCATTAACGGATATTTCAAATGTTAAATTTTTTTTAAGCATATCATTTTTAAAAGAATCATACACTTCATAAAAGATTTTCTTTAAATTTCCTTTTTCATTGTCTATATTATATCTTCCCTCTTCTATTTTTGATATGTCCAAGATATCATTTATAATAGAGACAAGATTATCTATTGATATATCAATATTTTTTATATATTCATCTTGTTCTAAATCTGTTTTTGTTAATTTTAAAAGCTCTATATTTCCTACAATACCATTTAAAGGAGTTCTAATTTCATGGCTCATATTTGCTAAAAAAAGAGTTTTTGCACGACTTTCTGTTTCAGCTTTCTTTCTCGACATTTCTAACTCTTTTTTTATTTTTTTTTCCTCTGTTATATCAATTATACTGCCCTCTATAATCTCTTCACCATTATCATCAGTAATTAGTTTAGCATTTATTGACACCCATCTAACTTCACCATTTTTATTTAATATTTCTACTTCATATTTACTAATAGCTTTTTTTTTCATAATCTCTTCTATTAATTTATCTCTGTCTATTTTATTTTTATATATTTCATACGTAGAAGATACATTCTCTAAAAATTCTTTTTCTGTATTATATGAAAAAATCTCATAAAATGATTTATTAATATTTAAGACTTCACCATTTATTTTAGTTTGAAATATCCCCTCAATAGCATTTTCAAAAATACTGTGATAATTTTTTTCTGCTTTCTCAATCTCTTTAAGTTTTTTTAACAATTCTGGATAATAAGTTTTTTGTACCGATGATTCACCTAATCCCATTAATTTATTTCTAAGTTCTAATTCATTATCTTGCTTCTTCATATATTACCTCTATATCTCTTAAGTTTATTTTTTTAGGATTTGTTATCATACATGGATCATCTATAGCTTTTTTTGATAATTCAGGAATATCAGAAATAACAATACCTTCATTTCCTAATTTACATGTTATTCCAACTTCTTTTTTCAATTCTATTATTTTATTAATGAGATTATTTTTTTTCTCAATTACACTAAGTCCTCTATTATCTAATAATAGTTCATTTGAGATCATATCGTATTTATCCACAGCGGAATCATAATTAAAATTAATTACATGTTCTAATAACATAGAATTACATTTTCCATGTGGTAAATCTTTAAATCCTCCTAAACTATGTGCCATTGCATGTACAGCACCTAAAATAGCATTTGAAAACGCCAATCCTGCTTGCATACTAGCAAACATCATTTTTTCTCGATACTCTAAATTATTTGGTTCTCTTACTACTTTGGGCAAATACTCTCTTACTAAACTTATAGCTTTTAAAGCGTGAATATCTGTTATACCAGAACTTGCATTTGAAACAAATGCTTCTATTGCATGTGTCATAGCATCCATTCCTGTATATGCAGTTAGATTTACATCCATTGTAATAGTCGTTTCAGGATCAATTAAAGCAATATCAGGCACAATATTTTTACTAATTATAGCAATTTTTACTAACCTTTTACTATTATTTATAATTGAGAATTGAGATACATCTGCAGAACTTCCAGCTGTTGTTGGGATAAATATAAGTGGTGGTATTGGAAATATTACCTTATCTACCCCTTCATAGTCTAATATATCTCCACCATTATTAGCTACAATTCCAACACCTTTTGCAAAATCCATAGGACTACCGCCACCTAGTGCTACTATCCCGTTACATCTATTTTTTATATACGATTCTACCCCTAGCATAACCTCTTCAGAACGTGGATTTTCACTAACATTATAAAAAATAGTGTACTCAATATCTCTTTTTTTTAAATTATTCTCTAATTCCTCTATCCACTTTGTTTTATATAAATTTTTATCTGTAACAACAAAAACTTTAGTTATACCATAGTTTTTTATGTAATTTGCAACTAAATTTCTTGCACCTATTCCAAAAACAATTTCTGGTGCTAAAAATTTCCTTAATCCCAAGTCAGATTCTCCCATATATCTCACCACTTTCAAAATTTCTTACTTATACTATTTTACTACTATATTTACTATTTTTTTAGGAATAACAATTACTTTTACTATTTCTTTTCCCTCTATATTTTTTTGAATTTTAGTTGATTCAAAAGCTAATTTTTCCATTGTTTCTTTGTCTATATCTGCATCTAAGCTTAAAGTATCCCTAAGTTTACCATTAACTTGAATAGCAACATTTATTTCATTAGATTTTGTATACTCTTCAAGGTAATTAGGCCACTCCTCTGTAAATACATAACCTTCATAACCTAAGATTTCCCATAATTCATCTACAATATGTGGTGTAAATGGACTTAACAGTATAATTAAATTTTTAATTGTAAATTTCCATAAAATTTTAGAATTCTCTGTATCTATATTCTTATCAATTATCTCTTGCTTAAATTCATACATATCGTTTACTAATTCCATTATTGATGCAATTGCCGTATTAAAATGAAAATTATTTTCTATACTTTCAGTAACCTTTTTTATAGTTGAATTTAGCTTAATGAATAATTTTTTCTCATTACTATTAAGAGTATCTATATTTATTTTTCCTTCGGAAAAAAATTCTGTATTTCCAACACATATTCTCCATAGTCTATTTAAAAATCTATATGCTCCCATTAAACCATTCTCGTTCCATTCTAATTCCTTTTCTGGTGGTGCTGCAAATAATGTAAATAATCTAGCTGTATCCGCTCCATATTGTTTAATAATATGTTCTGGGTCAACGCCATTATTTTTTGATTTAGACATTTTCTCTACTTTTACAATTAATTCTTCACCAGTTTCTATGTGCTTATTATCTTTTACCTGTTTTGCATCATAATATTTTTTTGTTGTAGGAGAATAATATGATGGTCCAAGAACCATCCCTTGTGTTAAAAGTCTTTTAAATGGCTCATTTGTATCTACTAACCCTAAATCTCTTAAAGATTTATGAAAAAATCTAGAATAAAGTAAATGCATAACAGCATGTTCTATTCCACCTATATACTGATCAACCGGCGACCATTTATTAGCAATATTTTTATCTATAGGCATATCTGAATTTTTAGGATCTGTATATCTTAAATAATACCATGACGAGTCAACAAATGTGTCCATAGTATCTGTTTCACGTCTTGCTTCTCCACCACATTTAGGGCATTTTATATTTTTAAATTCATTTGATGTTTCTAATGGGTTCCCTGTTCCAGAGAATTCTATATCATTTGGTAATTTTACTGGTAAATTTTCATCTTTTTCCATGACGATTCCACATTTATTACAGTAAATTGCCGGTATTGGAGTTCCCCAGTATCTTTGTCTAGATAATAACCAATCTCTTAATCTATAGTTTGTAGTTTTATTTCCCATCTTATTTTCTTCAATGTAATTAGCTATTTTATCCATAGCATCTCTATTTCCTAAGCCATTAAATTGTCCTGAATTAATAAGTATACCATCATTTGTAAATGCTGATTCCATATTAATATTATCTTCATTTTTATCTTTTATTACAACTTTCATAGGTAAATTGTATTTTTTTGCAAACTCAAAATCTCGTTCATCATGTGTGGGAACAGCCATTACAGCACCTGTTCCATAATCCATTAAAACATAATTTGCAATCCATAAAGGTATTTTTTCATTATTAAGTGGATTAATTACATATTTTCCTGTAAAAACACCTTTTTTTTCAGTATTTTCTGCTGTTCTTGATATTTTATCTTCACTCGCCATATCAGTAACAATATCTTTTATAGATGGATTTTCTTCAATAATTTTAGTTACAAGTTGATGTTCTGGTGCAATAACCATATAAGTTACACCAAATATTGTATCTATTCTAGTTGTAAATATTGGTAAATCACTATTATCTTCCTCTAATTTAAAATTTAGCTGAACTCCATAACTTTTTCCTATCCAGTTTTTCTGCATTGTTATTACTTTAGAAGGCCAACCTTCTAATAATTCATCATGTCCACTTAATAGTTCTTCTGTATATTTAGTAATTTTAAAGAACCATTGTTCAAGATCTTTTTGTTCTACATTAGATGCACAACGCCAACATTTTCCATCTTCGACCTGTTCATTTGCTAGTACTGTATTACACTCCTCGCACCAATTAACATTTGATTTTTTTCTATAAACAAGTCCTTTTTCATACATTTTTTTAAATATCCATTGATTCCATTTATAATAATCTTCTTTACAAGTAGCAATTTCTCTATTCCAATCATAAGAAAATCCTAAACTTTTTAATTGCAATTTCATATTTTCTATATTTTCGAAAGTCCATTTCGATGGATGTACCTTATTTTGAATTGCTGCATTTTCTGCAGGTAATCCAAAAGAATCCCATCCAATTGGATGTAAAACATTAAAATTTCTCATTTTTTTATATCTTGCAACTACATCACCAATTGTGTAATTTCGGACATGTCCCATATGAATTTTCCCTGATGGATAAGGAAACATTTCTAAAAGATAGTAGTTTTCTTTTCCACTAACTTCGTCATCAGTTTTAAATAGGTTTTCTGTTTCCCATTTAACTTGCCATTTTTTTTCTATTTCCAAAAAGTTATACTCTTTCAAAATTATTCAACTCCTTTTTCATTTAACTTAAATTTGGAAAATATAAAAAAGTTTAACTTACCGAACTTAAGTTTAAATTTAACTCTTATATTTTACATCATATTTAATATTTTTTCAATAACAATTTTTACAGTATTTTTAAAAAATATATTATAAATATTAAATTAATATTTTTATTTTTTAATTAAAATATTTTTAAATTATAAAATAATACTGCATATTTTTGTTAATATAATATTTACAAAATCATATATAATTAAAAAAATTTAGAACATAATAATAATGTAGATAAACCCCTTCTAGATACATGAATATACATATAAAACTATATTCTAAGTAAAAACATTCTTTTAGATATGAATTTAAACTGATTAAATGCAGTTATTAAAATTTAGTGATTGGTGCTTAGAAAAATTAAATTTAAAAAATATAGGTATTATTAAAAAAGTTCTTCCCCTAAAAAATTAGGAGAAGAACTTAGGATAATTTTTCTTAAGTTATACATATTAAATTAGAGTTTTTATGTATAACTATATTTGTAATTATTATTATTTTATTACGGAACTCTATATGCAACTACAGATGTTGGCCATGAACCTGAATAAAGATTTACATTTAACATGTTTCCGTTATTGTCAGTAATGTATGCATATGTTTTTGCAGAGTTTGAGTATTTAATAAATACTTGAACATGTGAGTATGTTCCTGGTATATTCGAAACAGACTTATCTGTGAAAACAACGTCTCCTGGTAATAAAGCTCCCATATTTGTTATTTTTTTCCATCCTTTATTAATTAATTGTGACTCTACATCATTAGTTATCAGAACTTGAGTTATTCCATAACCTGCCATTTTTAAAGCAGTTGATGCTGTAGCAGCACAACTATATGAACTAGAATAGTATTTATTTCTTTCTGCGATTATTGCAGAATAGTTGTTTACATAATAATCTGCAAACCATTGTCCTGATTTTACAGATGTAACTACATTTACTGTTTTTTCTACCTCT
>JAAYPW010000045.1 GCA_012519615.1 Fusobacteriota bacterium | reverse complement strand
GAACCAAATATGATAGAACATATGAAATTTTCAGATGGTCATATTTTAGTAGAACTTAGGGCACCGAAAAAATTTATTAATAGATCTTTAATGGAGTTAGAATTACGGAAGAGATATCATGCAAATGTAATTGGTATAAAGAAAATAAGCGGAGATTTAGTGATGACTCCATTACCAGATACAATTATAAAAGAAAATGACACTCTTATGTTAATTGCAAATGTAAAAACGATTAAAGAATTAGAAGAATTGGAATAGGAGGAAATAAATTGTACGATTATGATATTATAGTTGTAGGTGCTGGCCATGCAGGATGTGAAGCTGCACTAGCTGCTGCTAGATTAGGGAAAAAAACTGCTATTTTCACAATAACATTGGATAATGTAGGTGTATTATCATGTAATCCTTCTATTGGTGGGCCTGCGAAAGGGCACCTAGTTAAAGAGATAGATGTATTAGGTGGGGAAATGGCTAAAAATATAGATAAGACATTTCTACAAATTAGAGTTCTTAACACTAAAAAAGGTCCAGCTGTTAGGTCACTACGTGCACAAGCTGATAAACAAAAATATCAATTAGAGATGAAGAAAGTAGTGGAAAACACAGATAACCTTGATCTTATTCAAGGAATGGTAACTGATATAATTATTGATGAAAATAATAAAATTAAAGGAATAAAAACAAAACACGGTATAGAATATAGAGCTAAATCTTTAATTATAGCAACAGGTACATTTATGAGAGGTTTAATTCATATTGGTGAAAGTCAAACAAAAGGTGGCAGACTAGGGGAATTATCTTCTGAAGAGCTACCAATTTCCTTAGAGAAATTAGGGCTTAAATTAGGTAGATTTAAAACAGGTACACCAGTTAGAGTGGATTCTAGAAGTATAGATTATAGTGTATTAGAGGAGCAAAAAGGGGACACATCTGAAATATATAAATTTTCTATGAAAACAAAAAACGAAGATTTAAAAGATAGAAAACAATTATCTTGTTATATGGCGTATACCAATGAGAAAGTACACGGATATATTTTAAATAATTTAGATAGAGCACCAATGTACAACGGAACAATAAGTGGTACAGGAGCGAGATACTGTCCATCAATAGAAGATAAAGTGGCGAGATACAGTGATAAACCAAAACATCATCTATTTTTAGAACCAGAAGGTTATGATACTAATGAAGTCTATATTAATGGTCTATCTACGAGCTTACCATGGGATATACAATATGATATGTTACACAGTGTAGAAGGATTAGAAAATGGGAAGATAATGAGATATGCATATGCAATAGAGTATGATTATATCTATCCTGATGAATTAAAATATACTCTTGAAACGAAAAAAATTCAAAATTTATATTTAGCAGGACAAATAAATGGAACGTCAGGTTATGAAGAAGCTGCAGCGCAAGGACTAATTGCTGGGATCAATGCAGCGAGAAAACTCGATAATAAAGAGGAAATTGTATTAGATAGAGTAGATTCATATATTGGGACTTTAATAGACGATCTAGTTACAAAAGGGACAAATGAACCATATAGAATGTTTACCGCAAGATCTGAATATAGACTTATGTTACGTGAAGATAATGCAGATTTACGACTTGGTAAAATTGCACATGAAATTGGACTTCTAAGTGAAGAATGGTATAATAAAATAGAGGAAAAACGTAAAAATGTAGATATAGAGATAGAAAAAATGAGAGAGATATCTGTTGGTATGTCAAATGAAAATTTACAAAAAATATTAAAAAAATATAATGAACCTGAATTAAGAAG
>JAAYPW010000005.1 GCA_012519615.1 Fusobacteriota bacterium | reverse complement strand
GATTTATCAACAAATATAACCTTATCTGATTTTTCAATAAGATTTATTCCGAGATTTCCTGTACCACACCCATAATCTAAAATAATTTTATTTTCTAAATTAACTTTTTCTTTAAGGTATCTAACTATAAATTCATTCATTTTATTACGTCTTTCACTTTGATCCCATGTTTTAGAAGCAATATCAAATTTATTCACTATTTCCACCCCTTTTTTCCGATTCAATTTTAGAAAAAATACATGCACAATAATTTTGTCTATATAAATTATATAATTTACTTATAATTGTACTATTTTTATACCCCTCTTTTTTCTTGAAATCGGAATATAGATATTTTTTATTATATTTTTTTTCTATAATTTCACCAATCTCATTTAATTTATTACTATTTTTAAGAGGACTTATAGATAATGTAGTTGTAAAATAGTCGAAATTTTTCTCTTTACATATTTTACCTGTATAATCAAGTCTTAATTCAAAACATTTATCACAACGGATACTTCCTTCGCCGCAATTTTCATAACCTTTTATAGCATTAAAAAAGTCTTTTGAATTATATTCCCCCTCTAAAAAATAAACTTCATTTTTTAAAGTGCTATTTATTTTTTTAATGAACTCCTCTTGTTCATTTTTCCTTTTTTCATACTCCAAATCTATAGTTATATTTGGATTATAATATAGAACTGTTATTTTGAAATAATTAGATAAATATTTTATAACATAGGTACTACAAGGAGCACAGCAGCTATGTAATAGTAAAGTTGGAGTTTCCAGATTTGTTTCAATTTTATTTATAATATCATCGAGTTTTTTTTGATAATTAACATTCATAGTTACACCGATTTTAAAAATTCTATAGCTTCTTCCATGTTGTTACGTATATTTAGAATTTTTTCTACATTTAACATTGTCATTAATCGATAAATTGGTTGGCTTACATTAATAATAACCATATTTCCATTTTCTTTTCTAATTTTTTTAAAAACTTCAATTACAGCTCCAATCCCTAAACTATCGATATAATCAATCATATTTAAATCTAATATCACTTTTTTCTTATTTTCGGATAAACTTTTACATATACGGTCTTTTAATGTATCAACCATGTATCCCATAATATCTTCTTTCATTATAAACACAATTATATCATTATCTAAATTTAATATCTCCAATATAACCAAACTCCTTTATTTTATTATTTAGCACAATTTATTATATCATATTTAACTATATTTTTAAATAAATAATTTTAAATATAAAAAAGTGCCACCGTGGCACTTTTTGAATTATTATTAATTTGATAATATATCATTTAATATCTCTAAATTCTCTTTTGCTTCATTATTGCCATTTTCTATAGCTAAATTAAAATAGTTCTTTGCTTCAGATACATTTTGTATAATTCCATCTTCTGTTGCTAACATAATAGCGTATTCGTTCGCAGCAATATCACTTCCTAAATCAGCTGCCATTTTCATATAGTAAGCTGCTTTTAATTTATCTTCTAGTATATCTATCCCATTTTTATAGATTATTGCCATATTATAATAAGCTTCCTTATCTCCATTAATTGCAGCGATATAAAAATATTCTAAAGCTTTTTTTATATCTTTTTCGTCATTTTTATAAAAAATCCCCTTTTTTAAAAAAAGATTACTATTTTTATTTATCTCCGAGAAAATGCTATTTTTTATATTTTCTAAATTAAATTCAATATTTCTTTCTTTTTCTAATCTAATATTATATTTTTCATTAAGAATCGATATGATATTATTAAATGTATTTTTTTGATTTTCTTTTAAATAACCACCATTATTTATAAGGAAATCTTTTATTTTTTTTAGTTCATCATCTAAATTATCAGTTGTTATAGATTTTTCAGAATTAATACTTTTTTTTGATCTCTCTGTTTTTTTAAAATCATTTAATTTTGTATCATATTCTTTTTTTATTTTATCCATCTCTGTCTCAAATATATTTGAATACTCTTTTTTTAATTTCTGTTCTATCTCTTCTCGTAACATATTTTCTAAAACTCCATTATTGTTTTTATTATATGTATTCGGATTTGATTGAGAAACATTTGCTATTTTATTCCCTTTTTTAATTATATTGTATACAACGATCCATACGATTATAACTAAAATCAATGTACCCAATTAAATCATCCCCTTCTTAAAAATAGTGTATTTACTTTGTTTTAAACACAAAAGTATTGTTTTTATAATGCCATAAACTATTTACAATATTAAAAAAGTTCCCATATTCTTTGTTTGTTATTACAAATGGCTTATATTTTATACTATCTTTTATGATAAAACTATTCTCTTTTTTTAAAACCTCTCTTTTAATTATAAAATATTTATTATTAATATTAATATTTTCAGGTATTGTTATAATCTCAATATTAAAAGGGAGTATGATCTCACTTACTCTATTTATCTCACTATCTTCAAAACTAATATAGGGGTAATTTCTATTTGCAGCCTCCTCTATTAATCTATATGGAGCTATATTATTATATAGTGTAAAATGTAGGAAATTATCCTCTCTTAATAAAAAACCATTATGTTTATATGAATAGCTAACTATTGCAGGATTATATGAAATTTCCATAATTTCACTTATTGGTGTAATATCGTATGAAATACTATTTAAAAGCATCTCATAATCTTGACTACGTTTAATAGGTGTCATATAGTAATATTTCTCTCTAATAGATTTTGCATTTATACCAGTATAACTAATTTTTCGATTTACAGTAGCATCTCCATCTAAATTTATCTCTATTTTTTCATTATATTCTGTCTTTGATCTATATTCTTCATATGGACTTACATCTACAAATTTTAATCTATTTGGATCAATTAAAAGTCCCATCTCATTTATACAATTTATCTCACCAAATTCATAAAACTCGCTTTCTAATTCAAAGAAATAATCTTTATTATCAAGATTAACGTTTACTAAAAAATAGTTAAAATCATCTACATAAAGATAATCCATATATTCATTAAAATATATATTATCTTGTCCAATTAAAACTAAATTACCATCAATATTTACCGCTTTTAACAGTGATAAATATAAGACTGCTCTATCAAATATTGAACCATATCCTGTTTTTATTGTGGTATCTACATCTTTCACAGCGAAGTCCATAATATGATTTATCTTCTTTTGCTCAATATTTTTTGCAATATATTTTTTTAGTTTAATGATTTTCTCTTTATCAGAATCAGTTTCAAGTATCTCATTTTTTACAATTTTTAATATAGAATCTGTTATTTTGATTTTATCCTTATACATATTCCAAATTAAATCTTTATATTCACTATAACTATCATAAAATGATACAAAAACCGTAGGAATAAAAAAAGATATTTCTGGCAAACTACTTTCATCTTGAATTTTATCAATATTTTCTGCTGTAAATTGTATTGTTCTATTATTTCCCGATTTAAATTCTTTTTGTTTAATAAAATTGTTGTTATTATGTATATTTATACTTGGTTCATAAAAATTATTAAATGTTAAACTATATAATTTGCTAATAATTGGGATCTTTTCACCAAAACTATTTTTATCTACAAATTTATCCTTTTTATTATTTCGGACAATATATTCTAAATCAAGTATATCTCCCTCTTCCACACCAGAAAAGGCTATAATTTTCATCTTGTTCACAGCATATTCCATTTTATTTGAATCATACGGGGAATCAATATCCCGAATATTATTCTCATCAGTTTTTAAAATAGTATACAATCCATCTTTTGATTTCACTGTATTTGCATCTATTATCTCAATTGTTTCAAACCTTTTATCATATAAAATTTTATATTCTGAATAATCTTTTTTCCCTTTATAACTATTTATCTTAATTACAATCCTTTTTTTTACCTCGTAACTATTATCAATATTAATTTTAATCTCTGTATTTTCTAGTAAAATAACTGCTTCACTATTTAAATATCTATCTGTATTTGTAGAATATAACGTCATATCTTTTGTGGAGATATAGTTTCTTATTTCTAAAGAAAATAAACTACAATTTATTAAAATAATCAATAATAATAAAGTTATCTTTTTAATATTTTTCATATGATTTTACCTCTCTTTATTAGTATTTTACTTATTATTTTCTAGAATTATAATCTTCTTACGGTATCTCTCTATTTTTTTGTATAGCTCTTTTATAGATTTATATTCTATATTTGAATATTCTAGTTTATCCATAGTATTTTCTCTTTTATAATTAATACTTTTATCTGTATTGCTATAATTAAAATTATAACTATAATTTTCTGTTTCCACTTTAAACTCTTCTGGTAATAATAAAATATTATATTTTTTTGTGAAATTTAAATTGATATTTTCCTCTAATCCAGCTGTGAAACTTGCTTTTATAGGGAATTTTCTCTCATCCAAACTCATATTTCCAGGTAACCAGTTATGCATCCCAAATATATCACCTAAATTTGGAAGTTTAAATATCGTATATTTCCCGTTATTTATTACAATATCATCTATTTCATAATTTAAATTTACTATTAATTGATTTTTTTCATCTAATAAATTTTCTGGTGAAATTTCAAAATCAATTAATTTCACATTATTTGAGATGTTTTTCAAAATACGGTTCATTAATTTTTCTATATCATATTTTGTTTTTGTAACAAACGCATATCTATACGTATTATCGTTTATTCCAGTAAATATTAATTTTGAATTACATATTAATTTATCATCTTCCAAATCGATATTTGTATTAATAATTAACATATTATCCTTCGCTTTTATAATCGGGGTAATATCTAAATCTGCCCCATCTTTTTTTGCCAATAGATAACTTTTATCCATTAAATATTGAGGAAAAATATCATTACTTGTTTCATCAGTGGGATCCAATAAAATGACTTTCCCATTTTCTAGTGTAACTCCAGCTATTGCATGGTTAAAATAGCTCATAGGTACCTCGTAATCAAGTTTACGCGATGTATTTATAAGAACCATATTTGCATCATAACCAAGCACTCTTAACATTGCAACAATAAGTGCAGCTTTATCTCTACATACACCAGACATTGTATCAAATGTATACTCGCTAGAATGCGGCTCTAATCCTGGTCTGTTTGTTTCTTTATTTGTACCCATATATCTTACTTTTCTGGATACAAAGAAAAATATTGATTCGATTTTTTCCATATCTGTTGTTTTATTCTCTGTTAATTCATAGACTTTATTTTTTATTTTTTCATTAATTATAATTTTTGGTTCAGATAACTCGTAATACCATTTAGATACATCCGACCAGCTGTCTAATGTTGTAAATAAATATCTCATTACAACTTCATAGATACTTGGCATATCAGGTTCTATTACAATTTGATCAATATTCTCCGATTCAAAATAATATAATATTTTGTCCCCTTTCTCCTCCGACCAATTTTTATAATTTTTTCCCTCTCCACCAAGGACTTTTATATGTTTTAAGGGTTTCTCTTTCGGTCCCTCTACTAATATATTTACATTAATAAAAGGGGAGATATATTCACTTATATGAAAATCTGAAAATTGTCCATATATTCTTGGTTTTATCCTTGTAGTTTTCGTCTTATAGTAGATACTATCCTCTATATCTAAATTTGGTATTTTAAGTGTAATAACTTTACTGTCATCATCATAAATATTAGCAGATACGCTACTTGTATTAGATAGCTCTTTTGAGTTTTCCAAAATATTTATATCAATAATATCACCACTTTTTTTAACTATTTTTACACTCTCAATTATAAATTCCTCATAATTAATATTATAATAAAAATTAATAGAATTTCTCCTTTGCTTCCCAACTTCATCTATAATTTTTATAACTGTCTCTTCAGTAATTACCCCTTCACCTTTATTATCATATACAATGTGTATATTATTTTTAACGTAAACATCATTGGAATCAGGATATGCCCTCTTATTAATTTTATCCAAATCAATCTGCATTTTTCCTAAATCGATCCCAAATATAAATATACTACAAAATATAAAAATACTAAATATTGTGTATAATCTGTTTTTTTTCATGTTT
>JAAYPW010000044.1 GCA_012519615.1 Fusobacteriota bacterium | reverse complement strand
TTTTCCTTTTTATATTAAGAAAATTTAATTATAAAAAAAGTCCTTTAAAAATAAAGGACTTTTATATTAGCTATTCTATACCATTGCTGATGTATATACAAAGTTTAAAATATCTTCATCTTGCGTTTCTCTTACTTTAATTCCTAATTTCTTTTTTGCAGCATTTCTTACATCAACATGCTTATCCGTTTCCATGATCTCTTCTAAAATTTTAGGATTTTCTATTTTTTCTGTTGCCATTTTTCTTATTATAAAGAATTTATCATTTTTTGCAATTTCACCTAAAAATTCTGGTTCATTTATCTTTTCAACAACAATTTTTCTTACACCAGAATATTTTTCATTTTTCATAATATTTTTCAGAATATCAGGTCCATTTATTTTTTTCACTATAATTTCTCTTACATCAGAATTTTCTTCTTGAAAAAATAGTTCGCTAAGAAGATCTTCATCTGTAAGTTTTGATATAGCAAGTTTTCTTATTTCTGAATACTCATCGTTTTTTGCAATATTAAATATAGCCATTTTATCTGTAATTTTCTCTAGAGCAGATTTTCTAATTCCAGAGTATTCGTCATTTTTTGCCACATATATAAGTACCTCTTGCTCTAATAACTTGTTTACCGTCATACTTCTTATCTCTGGATATTCAGAAAATTTAGCTAACATTTTCATATATTTTTCACTAGAGATCTTACTCGCAGCTTGCTTTCTACAATTTTTATTTTCTGAGTCCATTGCAATTCCAGTTAACATCTCCTCATCCTGTATTCTATTTACAGCAATTTCTGTTATATATTTATTTGTATCATTTTTGGCAATTGTTACAAGCATTCTTTCATCATTTATTCTATTTATTAATTCCATTCTAAGAGATTCGTCGTAAGATGTAGTTAATATTTTATATATTAAAGACTCATTTTTTATCTTTTTACTACCTATACTTTTTATATATTGATCATTTATATTTAAAATAATCATAGTAAGAAGTTCCTCGTTATCAATTTTTTGAATTGCCATCTCTCTTACACTTCTATCTTCTTCTTTTATAATAATATTTGCAATAACATTTTCATCAGAAATTCTTTCAATAGCTGCCATTCTAATCTCTTTTATTTTATCATTTTTGGCAATATTTATTAAAATTGGTTCTTCGTTAATTCTTTCAACTACTGATCTTTTCACAACTCGATCTGATTCTAATTCAAGTATTTTTTCTAATAAGTCTTGTGAAGTTATCTTATCTGCAATAATCTTACGTAATGTAACATTGTCTTCTGTTTCTAATACTTTAAATAAAAATCTTTCATCATCAATTTTATCAATTGCCGCTTTTTTTACAGTTTTATCTTTGTCAAATTCAGCTGCTTTTTTTAAAAGAACAATATCATCAATTTTATCAACAATTTCTTTTCTAATATCTACAGAACGATCATTTAATAAAATCCACTCTAATTCTTGATAATTATTTAATTTTTTTATAGCTACTCTTCTAATCTCTTTATCAGTATCTTCTTTAGCCATTGCTGCAATAATATGCTCATCTTTTGTTTCCATTAGTGCTTTCATCCTAATTTCAGGATTATTATTTTTCCATTTAGGCTTTAATAAATTTTCTAATATTGCCATTATGTTCACTCCTCTTTTTTTTATTTCCACTCATTAAAATAAAATATTTTCTTTATAATCAAATAATCTATTTGCAATACCTCTTATAATTACAGCATCCCCTATATCAACACCATCTGGTATATAATTAGCTCCTGTTTCTACTAAATCCCCTATTAATGTCCGATAAAATACACAAGCAGCTAAATATGTTCCTAATAAATTTGGATGAATATTGTTTTCCGGTGTATCACTATAATCCTCTGCATATAAATTTAACTCTGGATTATTTTCTCTTACATAATCCCA
>JAAYPW010000004.1 GCA_012519615.1 Fusobacteriota bacterium | reverse complement strand
TTTTCTGCCGAATTGTTAGCAGATTTTTCACCTCCTAATCTATATTTTTTGCAAATTTTCGGCTTAATTCATTTGCTTTATTAATTTTTAATCGTGCCTTAAGTTTTTTGAGACAACATCTACTGCCTCTATTACAGCTTTAAGCACATCAACATTAAACTGAGTTCTCATTTTTTCTATTTTACCAAATATATATCCTCTATCAGTTGCTACATAATGCGCTGGTAGTTTATTTAATGCTTTTGCTTTTATATCCATTATACATCTTTCACACTGGCAAATATTAGTTTTGTTTTTTAAATATTCCTCCAATGTCTCATCAACTAGATTTTCCATATGATTTTTTAACTCTCTTTTTTCCATTAAAATATTGCAATACTATAATTAAAGTTATTGCAAACTCCCCCTCCCCCCGCAATTATATATTAGTATAAAAAATATAATTTATGTTGTTTTCATATTACTTCCATTATTTTTGTTTTTCGACTATTATCTCTACTATCTCTGATATATTTATATTTCCACTTACATCTACTTCCCCATCTTCTCTAACGTCTATATTATACTTAAACTCCCCAAGTGCACGTAATTTATCAGGTGAACTAGAAGTCACTGGATTTAATATAATACTTTTTGTGTAATTAGCTTTTATTGCCTTACCACCTGATGGCATTGTACTTACGGTCTTATTTACTAGCTTATAACCACCAATACTTATTCTTTCTCCTGCATTATAATCCCATAATCTATCTAAATTTGTTATTAGTCCTTCGTGTCCATTTTGGCTTGGGTCAAGTGGATTTATTTTACGTTCTAAATATGTCACTTGATTATTTACATTTACTGCCAATCTCGATATCGTTGTAAAGAGAATATCTTCCTCAGCATATGTTTTTCTAGTATAATCTCCTACCATTGCAGAACCAAAGTAATCATAGTAGTTTGCTATCATTATAGCTTGTATCGGAGTTATTTCAGTGCCACCACCACCTATTTTTACTTCTGTTGGTCCATTAACATCATTGTACACTCCATTTTTTATTACAAAGTTTTGTTCTCTATCTAGTAATCCTCTCATACGTAGATGATTTGAGAAACTAAGCTCGTAATATGCAATACTTGAACCTGAATCTATACTTGATAGTACTTTCGTACCACGTGATTTTATACCTGCTCTTTCTGATTTTTTCTCTGCCATAAAATACATACTAAGTGTAAGCGCCATAAAAAAGGCTAAAAGTAATATTGCAAGAATTATCGCAGAACCTTTATTCTTTTTTTTCATAATTTTTCACTCTCCAATTTAGTTAGCGCCTCTAACTATTGTTCTAACAACAGCAGCATCTACAACAGTTTTTTTCTTCCAATTTTCTTCAACCATATTTGGGTTATTTAAGTCAATCGATATTTTTATACGTAATACTGATTCGTCATACATAAATGAAGCACTTGTGACATTTAAAGCAATTGGTTCTCCATTTGTTGGTTCCCAGCTACCTGTACCTCTTCTTGTTTTTACACGTAATGATTTAGTATCACTATCATAGTAATATAAAATTTGATTATCTATATAGTTATTTGTAGTTACCTCTTCAGAATAATTTATTATTACCATTTCTGACTCTTTTTCTTTATCATTGCCATCTGGACCGCCTATTATGATAGGTAATTTAGTTGTTGCACTATAAAATCCAGTTGGTAAATTGTAATTTGATTCAGCTTCTTGTGCCATCCTAGCACTTCTTTTTATAAAATCAATTGATTTTCCAAGAGTTTTATCCATCTCATTTATAAGCACTTCTTTTCTATGTGCTTTACTCGTTGTATTTGTAATACTAGACACCATCATAACTAATATCCCAAGTACAACTATTGATACCATTAGTTCTATTAATGTAAATCCCTGATTTTTATTATTCACCCTTCTCACCTCTACATCTCAATAGGAGTAACAACAAACTGTAAGCTATATACAATCTCTTTATTCATTAGTTTTTGTTCCAATCCCTTTTCAGTAGAATCATCTCCAATAGAAGGCGCTCCTCTACCTATTATTACTTTACCAACTATAAATTCATCAATTGGGTCAGTGGAATTTGGTAAAAGATCTTTAGCTTCTGTACGAAACCCATATAGACACTCTGTAGAATTTATAACCGAGCCTAGTTTAAGCGATTCATTTATCACAGTAGGATTTCTAAACTCATATCCATCTACAAATACTTTTGCTCTTCTCATTAAAATACCAATTCTAACATCTGCAATGGGAAAGCCTCTACTGTTTACTACGAAAAAATCTGTTGCCCCTGGAGTTTGACCAAAATTAAAGTCTTTTTCAAAAGCATTTTCCCCTGTTTCACCTTCTGTACCTAATACACCATTTGTTATATAATAATCACTTTTTTGCTTTAGCTCATATAGATAAAATCTCGTATTGTCTTGTGAGGATTCTGTCGTTCTTGGACTTGCATTATCTATAGTTGTATTACTTCTCTTTAATACACTGTTAATTGGTTTACTACCATTTATACCTGTAAGGTTACTATAACCTTTTGCTTTTATGAAATCTACCACACTAAGTGCTATTCTTGATGATTCACCAATTGCAGTAGCATTTGTATTCATACGAAATACTGCTGGATACATAGATACTATAGGAAGTATAGCTATTGATAAAATAGCAAATGCTGCTAAAACCTCTACTAGAGTATATCCTTTATTATTTTTTTCTCTTTTTATCATTATTTTCACCCCTATAAAAAGTCTATTTACCAATACGAAGATTTAATCTTTTATCACCAGCACCAACATAAACTTCTACTTTTCCAAATTGTAATCCCGTAATGTTGCTTAATCTAACAGCAACCGGAGTTTCTCCACTATTTGTTTTTGATACAATAGTAAGTGAGTCATATTCTATACCATCTTTAATTATTTTAATTGCCCCTTTTGAGTTTATTGTTATATTTGTAACGTCATTACTCCCTGAATCCTCTAGATCAATATATGCATTACCATTAGATGTAACAGTAGGATTAATATTATTCATAGTGAATATTTTTAATCTAGCCGGTATATCATATTGTCTACCTACCATAGCTTTCGTTGCACCAATGTCTCTAAATGCTGTAATTTTATTTTGACCTGGATCAATCTCTATATCTATAGCTTTCCCCTCTTCGTAAGCTCTCTCAATAAGAGTCTTAAGGTAATCACTTACCTCTTCTCTCACTTTAGTAATTGCATTTTTCTCTATTCTATGCCCTATTAGAGGTACTACTGCTGCAGACATTATTCCTACTATAGCCACTACAACCATAAGCTCTATTAGAGTAAATCCCCTATTTTTCATAACTTTTTCCTCCTTAGCATTAAATACTTATATTAAAAACATAATAAATCCCGCTAACGCTATAAATGGTCCAAAAGGTACCATGTCTTTTCTGTTTTTTATTTTTAATGCTATTAATAACAAAGATACAATTGTACCTAATACGAAAGCTAATGTTAAAAATATCCAAAATCTATTAAATGTTGTGTAGTGTAAAATTGCACCTATGCCAGCTGCTAATTTTACATCACCAAACCCCATTATATCCTTTTTTAGAAATGTTTCTCCAAATCCATATAGTATCCAAAACGGAAAAGCGTATGCTGCTGCACCTAAAAACGATCTTTCCAAAGTATCTAGTCCTACAATTGCAGCTATTATAAA
>JAAYPW010000043.1 GCA_012519615.1 Fusobacteriota bacterium | reverse complement strand
ACATGGCTAAAAAATTAGCTGATAATTTCGGTATAAAAGAGCATAAAATTGTTAATTTAGATATGAGTTTATGGGGTGGTTCCTCTCTTACAGATAATAGTTTAGATATACCAGATTATGAAGATAATAATAAAATTCCAAATACATATGTACCTGCTAGAAATATGGTATTTCTTTCAATTGCAGCATCGTATGCAGAATCAAGAGAAATTTATGATATATTTATCGGAGTAAGTGAAGTTGATTATTCTGGATATGTTGATTGTAGACAAACATTTATAACTGCTATGGAAAATGCTATTAATCAAGGGACAGTATGTGCTGTTTCACATAATAACCCAATTAAAATACATGCACCCTTTATAAATATGAAAAAATCTGATGAGATTAAACTTGGACTCTCTCTAGGGATCGATTATTCTAATACCTGGTCTTGCTATAAAGGCGCTGATAAACCTTGTGGTAGCTGTGATAGCTGTGTTCTTAGAAAAAAAGCATTTGAAGAAGCTGGTTCTATAGACCCATTATTAGATAAATAATTTTTCTAATAGAAAAATTTGTATGATTTATTGAGATATATAATGAATTTAGTTTTCAACATGAATTAGGTATATTTTTACGAAGAGAATTACCAGACTATAAAGTTCAATTTGAAAGAAATATATCTTATTTTAGAATAAAGACCAAAACAATAAAAAAAGAGATTGATATATCTATTTTTAATATTTACAAAACAGAAATATATGCTATTGAATTAAAATTTCCTAATAATGGTCAGTATCCAGAAGCAATGTATTCTATTGTAAAAGATATAAAATTCATTGAAGAATTAAAAGAAGAAGGTTTTACAAAAAATGCTGTAATAATCTTTGTATTGGATAAACTTTTTTATGGTGGAAATAAAAATAGCGGAATTTATAAATATTTTAGAAAAGAAAATAAAATTTATGGGGATATTTATAAACCTACTGGGATAACTAAAAAAATAGAATTTATCAATATAAAAGGAAAATATAATTTAAATTGGAAAACTTTAAGTACAAGTGAAAGATTTTGTATAATAGAAATATAGCATGTTTTAAAAATAAAATTATAAAATAATATAGACGATTATAAAAATACCTATTGAAAGGAGATAATATGTATTATTTGAAAAAAAGAATAGAGATATCAGCAAGTCATTATCTTAAGCTAGATTACGAGAGTAAATGTAAAACTTTACATGGTCATAATTGGATTATAACTGTACATTGTAAAAGTGAAAAACTAGATAAAAACGGGATGGTCACAGATTTTACACATATAAAAAAGATGATTAACGATAAAATGGATCATAAAAACTTAAATGAGATCTTCGAATTTAATCCAACTGCTGAAAATATTGCATTTTGGATTTGTAATAATATAGAAAATTGTTATCGTGTTGATGTGGAAGAAAGTGAAGGGAATATTGCAAGCTATGAACTATAAAATTAATGAGATATTTTTCAGCCTTCAAGGTGAGGGGTTTAATCAGGGGAAAAAAGTTGTGTTTATTCGACTTTCTGGATGTAATCTAAAATGTGAATGGTGCGATACAAAGCATGATTCGTATAAACTTCTTAGTTTAGAAAATATCTACATAGAAATTTCTAAATATGATTGTAGATCTGTAATAATCACAGGTGGTGAACCAACTATACATAATTTAGAACCTTTAGTTAAATTTCTAAAACAGAAACAATATTGGATTGGACTTGAAAGTAATGGTACGAATAATATTGCACACTTATCTAAATATATCAATTATATTGCAATATCTCCAAAATCAGAAACAAGACAGCTTATTGCAAATGAAGTTAGAATTGTAAATGATAATGTTGATACCAATAAATTACTAGATATAGAGAGAAAAATCACTGCAAAAGAATATTATTTAAGCCCAATTGATATTTCTGGAAATATGAATATTAAAGAGACAATGGAGTTGCTAGGTGATATAAATGAGATTAGTAATAAAATATGGAGGATTAGTTTACAATTACATAAATTCGCTGGAATAGAGTAGTCTTTTAATAGGATAAATTCATATATACTTGCTTTTTTTTACAAAAAATGATACACTACTATAAAATATCATTTTAAAAAAGTAGTATATTAATTTTTATAAAATAAGGAAGTGAATGCTATGAGAGTTCTAAATGATTTAAAAACATAATACTCTTTTTTCTAAAAATACTATTAAAGAAAAAAAGGAGGATAATATGTTTTATATTGCTTTAGTTGTTTTCGTATTTACGTATTTTTTAATTATCTCTGGAAAAATACCATCTGTATTAGCAGCTTTATTTGGCGGTTTTCTAATGGTAGTTCTTCAAATTCTACCGTCAGAATCAGCTTTTAAAGCCATCGATATGAATGTTATATTTCTATTGGTTGGGATGATGATAATAGTTAATATCACATCTGATACAGGGTTATTCCAATGGGTAGCTATTAAAATGGCACAGTTTGTAAAGGGTAGACCATTTCCTTTAATGCTACTTCTTGCAATTGTAACTGCTGTTTTTTCATCACTACTTGATAATGTTACAACAATTTTACTAATTGCTCCTGTATCAATTTTAATTGCAGAGCAATTGGAGATTGATTTTATACCTTTTCTTATTGTAGAAGCAATTGCATCAAATATTGGTGGTACAGCTACATTAATTGGTGACCCACCAAACATCTTAATTGGAAGTGCAGCAAAACTCTCTTTTAATGAGTTTATTATCCATATGACGCCAGTTATGCTTATTATACTTGCTATTTCACTATTTAATTTCTGGATATTTTTTGGTAAAAGTATGAAAGTTTCAAGGGATTTACGTGCAAAAGTTATGGAGATGGATACATCAAAAGTTATTACAAACAAACCTTTACTTATAAAAGCTTTAATTATTCTATTCTTCATATTTGCAGGATTTTTATCACACTCATTTATTAATATTGAGCCATCATTTGTTGCATTAGGTGGAGCTATATTTCTGATGGTTATATCTAGAAAAGATCCAGAAGATATTTTTAAAGCTGTAGAGTGGCCAACATTATTCTTCTTTATAGGTCTTTTTATATTAGTTGAAGGTCTAGTTGAAATTGGATTTATATCTATATTAGCTGATAATGCTATAAAATTAACTAACGGTGATCTTAAAAAGACTTCTCTATTAATTTTATGGTTATCAGGTGTTGCATCTGCAATTATTGATAATATCCCATATACAGCTACATTAATACCTATGATTGGTGATGAAAATACCGGAATTATTCATAGTATGTTAGTTAATCATGAAGGACATTCATTGGAAGTAATAAGATATGCGTTATGGTGGGCATTATCTCTAGGAGCTTGTCTAGGTGGAAACGGGACATTAATTGGGGCATCTGCAAACGTGGTAGCTGCTGGTATCGCTTCAAAAAGTGGTAAAACTTTATCATT
>JAAYPW010000042.1 GCA_012519615.1 Fusobacteriota bacterium | reverse complement strand
GCCTCATTAGCAACTCTTTTATCAGAATCATCTAAAAAAGAAACTAAAAGATTAAGGGTGTCTTTTGAATTATGGTTACTAAAAATAATTGCTAACTCTTTTTTTACTTCCCAATGCTCGTCTTGCATCGCTTCTATATACCAATTTAAAAATACATCGGTTTTAGATTTTCCTAATTCTCTTAACATATAAATTCTTACATTTACGTCATAATGTTTCAATGTATTTCCTAACATTTCAGAACGCTTTGTTAATTTAAACATCTCTCTTATTTCTGATAATAACTCATTATTTATAGGAGCATTTACAAGGGTATAATACAATTTTTCCTCGTTTTTGTCTATAAATGATAATAATTGTTTTTTTAGAGCCTCATTTTTTGAAGCTTCTTTAAAAATAATATTAAACTTTTTAATATCTTCATACTGATATACGTCATTTAATAATTTTTCTACTTTAGATTCTTCAATCATAAGCTCACACCCTCATTTCAAAAATTCTACAAATACTTCATTTGCTAAGAAAATTCCTTTCTTAGTCAATATATAATTTTCATATTTATCTTTTTTCAAAAATCCACTCACTATTAGTTTTTCGGCTATTTTTTTATATTCTTTACTTATTTTTACACCTTCTATAAGTAAACGTAGGCCCATAATATAATAATACTCATTATTTTTTATATTATCTATTGTTTCTAGCTCATTTATAGGTCTTTTTTTTCTATCAATAAAATTATAATAGTTTTTAAAATCTTCGTAATTTTTATATCTAATATTTTCTATATATCCCGAAGCACCTATTCCAATTCCTAAATATTTTTCATTCCTCCAGTATTTTAGATTGTGTTTTGATTGATATCCTAATTTTGAAAAAGTTGATATTTCATAATGTTCATAGTTTATTTTTTTTAATTCTTCTATGATTAATTCATACATATCTGCTTCAATATTTTCATCAATTTCTTCAATTTGGTGATTTTCTAGCATCTCCCAAAATTTAGTTCCCTCTTTCCATATTAATGAATAAATTGAGATATGTTCCGGAGACAGGTTCTTTATTATTTTTAAATCTTCTCTTATATTCTCTATTGTTTGATTTGGTAACCCAAATATAATATCTATACTTATATTAGTAAATCCCGCTTTTCTAGCATTATTAAATATCTCTATTGCATCGGAACTACTATGATTTCTCCCTATTTTTTTAAGTAAATTATCATTAAAAGTTTGGCAACCAATACTTATTCTATTTACTCCAATCTCTTTATATTTAACAAGATTATCATAACTTACTGTATTTGGATTAACCTCCAAAGTTATTTCGCTATCTTCACTATAATTAATATTCTCTAATATTTTTTTTATCATATCATGATTTAATATTGACGGAGTTCCACCACCAAAATATACTGTATTATATTCATATTTTTCATATAAATTTATCTCTTTAATGATATAATTCACATATTTATCTAAGTCATTCTCTGAATAATTGGTAGTTGATAAAAAATCACAATAATAGCACTTTTTTTTACAAAACGGGATATGAACATAGATACCTTTAATCATTTTTTCTCCTTATATAATTTTATTTTTATACAAAAAATAAAGAACAGAGCATGAGCTCCATTCCTTATTTTTTTTATATTATAGGGAAAGATAAGTTCTAATATTAGTTTCGGCATAATTAAAAAAAACTTTAGCTTTTTATTTTATTTGATTACTTTTTATATTTATTTTACCTTTTTTATAGTCTTGTTTATCAATTTTTAATTCTAATTCTTTTTGTTCAAATTTAGATGTAATATTAATTGTATTACTTTCTCTAGCATAAAATCCAATATTTTCCTCTTTCGAGATATTTCCTGCATCATCTCTAAATTGATACCATAAATTATATGCATTATCAGAATGTGGGGTTTTATAACCAACAGTTATGAAATCTCTATATTTTTCATAATGTTTCCATTCTGCTCTATATAGATCCGCCTTATTTAATCCGAATCTATAGTTTGTCACACCAGATAAATTATCTATTGCGGAAACATATAAATTTACTGTTTTTCCAGTTGGAATTACTTGTCCATTTTCAAAAACAAGTTTACCATTAGGTGGTGTTTGGTCTAAATAAACATTTATTTTTTTCTCAGTGAAATTACCATTTTTATCAATTGCTTTTGTATAAAATATAAATTTTCCTTCCCCTTCTATATCTAGTACAATATCGATTTTATTCTCTTCGAACTGACGTATCTCCTCTTTAAATAATACTGCACCATCTGTAGTAGTTAATCCGTATTCATATTTTTCAATATCATTATCCTTTATTTTAGGGAAATCTTCCCCTTTATACAAAATAAATGTATTTTCTATTTTATTATTATACACAGCAACATCTTTATTCTCCTCATTAAAGAAAAAACTCCAATACACTTTAACAGGTGAAGGTGGTGTATTATCTATAATTTTTATTTTATCTTCAATTTCGTATACAGTTTCATTCTCGTTATTATCCCAAGCTTTTACTACTAAATCAATAGTTGCACCTTCGTAATCTACAAATGTTTTATACCCTTCTAATATAATGTAGGGGTCTAATATAAAAATAGCTCCAATATTGTTTTTTTTAGTATTTGGATTATCCTGTACATATCCTATTATTTCCCCATTGTAGTATATATATAGTCTTATACGAAATATTCCAGATATATCTTCTGCTTCAAATGTTAATTTTGGAAAAATTTTATTTTTGTAATCTAATATATTAGAATCAATTTTTATATTTTTTATAATTGGTGGCTCTTTATCTGTTTCTATACCTTTATGTTTTTTCTTTATACTATTATCTTTTTTTACAATACTATCTTGTATTTCTTTAATATTTTCAACATATTTTGTAATTTTTTTATCACTATACATAATTTTTTCTTGTAAAGGAGATTTTTTGTAGATAACATACGAAAGGATCATTATTACTAATATTATTGTTATTAAAATAATTAATTTAACAATTTTATTTTTACTCATAAAACATCACCACCAAAATATTTTTATTCAACATCTTCCTCTCTTAAATCAATAAGTATTATCTCTTTATCACTATTATTTCCTTCAAAAGAGTGTTTAAATGTACCTATTACGACTTTTTTACCTATATCGTCTTTATTATAATATTTTTTAAGTTTATCTTCATGTGCCTCTTTATTATCATATAAAATTTTCGTACCATCTGGTAGTGTATAATATTTTTTTGTTACCTCTGAGTTGTATTTTATATAGTTATAATCACCTTTTTTTATTTTTAATTCAAATGTTGTATCTTCATCCACATAGCTTTTTGTAAGTATCTCTATTAATTTATATTCATGTGTATACCCTTCTATTTTGTTTTCACAAGGTTTTCTTTCTTGCCTTCTCACTTTTAATTTATATTCATATCCCCATTTAAAATCAAAATACTTTATATCATTTTTTATCTCTTCCCACTCTTCGGGATCAACATTGTACTGTGATTTTATAAAGTATGACATAGCTCTAAACTCCTCTTCATCTAGTAGTGCTCTATAATGTGATACTCTTATCTCTATATCCTCATATTCTATCCCGCATCCAAAAAAAACAGTTAAAAGTGAAGAGAGTAATAAAATTTTAAACAATTTTTTTCTCAAATTTAATACCTCCTATATATCTAAAAATCGGCAAGTACTATTTTTAATGTATCTTGCCGCAATTTTATTCTATTTTATATTTTTTAAAAATTCTTCCATAGTGCTTACTAGTTTTTCATCAGCTGATTTTTTATCTGTGGAATTTACTCCAAAATAAAATTTAATTTTTGGTTCTGTCCCAGAAGGTCTCGCTGTAATATATGTATTATCTTCAAGTACAAGTTGTAATACATTTGATGATGGCATATTAATTTTAATTTCTACACCAGTTTGTTTATTTTTTTCTACTGATTTTAAGAAATCTCTAACTATTACTACTTTTTTTCCTGTAACTTCTTTAGGAGTATTTTCTCTCATTGTTGACATAATAGATGCAATTTTTTCTGCACCCTCTTTACCTTGCATAGTTAGTGACTCTATCCCATCTCTATAGTGACCATATTCATTATAGAGTGATTCTATTGCTTCATCAATGCTAATCCCTTTATCTTCATAATATGACGCAATTTCTGCAATTAATAATGTTGCTCCTATGGCATCTTTATCTCTTGCATGAGTGCCTTTTAAATAACCATAACTCTCTTCAAATCCAAATAAATATGTTTTATCGTCTTTCTTCTCTTCAAATCCTTTTATTTTTTCACCAATAAATTTAAATCCAGTTAATGTTCTTATTAAACTAACTCCGTTTTTCTCACAAACATTATCTAACATTGGAGTTGACACAACAGTTGATATTATAGCGCCATTATTTACTTTATTTTTCATATTTTTTAAAATATAATCCACGGCTAAAACTCCAACTTGGTTTCCATTAGGGAACATCCATTCTCCATCTTTCTTTTGAATTGCTATACCTATTCTATCTGCATCAGGATCATTTGCCATTACAATTTTAGCACCTTTTTCTGTTGCTAGTTTTATTCCTAATGAAAATACTTTTGGATCTTCTGGATTAGGATAAGATGCTGTTGGGAAATTACCATCTGGTTTCTCTTGCTCCTTAACAACATATACATTTTCAAATCCTACCTCTTTTAGTATTCTTTGACATGCTACATTCCCAGCACCATGTAAAGGTGTATACACTATTTTCATAGTTTTTCCCATTTTAGAGATTAGATCATTATTTACAATTACCTGTTTTTTTAATTGTTCTATAAATTTATCATCTTGCTCTTTACCAATTATCTCTAATAACCCTTTTTCTAAAGCTGCCTCTTTAGATATATATTTAATCTCATTGAAGTTTTGAATTGAATATACTTCCTCAATGATTTTTTTATCATGTGGTGCTACTACTTGTGCTCCATCATCCCAATACACTTTATATCCATTATATTCTGGTGGATTATGACTTGCCGTTACCACTATTCCTGATAATGTTTTAAGTTCTCTTACAGCAAATGATAATTCTGGAGTTGATCTTAAACTATTAAAAAGATATGCTTTTATCCCATTTCCAGCCATTACTAGTGCTGCAGTTTCTGCAAATTCTTCAGACTGTATTCTAGAATCATATGCTATTACAATCCCCTTAGATTTTGCATCTTTATCTGTTTTAAGCATGTAGTTCGCTAATCCTTGTGTAGCTTTTCTTACTACATACACGTTCATTCTATTGGTACCTACACCTCTTATCCCTCTTAGACCACCTGTTCCAAAATCAAGATCTTTATAAAATCTCTCTGTTATCTCTTTCTCATTATTTTCAATTTTTACTAAATCATCTCTATCTTCTTTAGATAAAAAGTCTGAGTTTAACCACTCTTCGTATTTTGCTTTAACATTAGCTTCCATTTAAATTAATACACCTCCAATTGTATTTACAATATATCATATTTTTTTATAGTATTATATACTCTTTTTAATGTATGCTCTTTCCCTATTGTTGAAATAATTATGTATACATCAGCACCACTTGTTTTTCCTGTTAATATTACTCTAAGTGGCATAAGTACTTTTCCTGGTCCACCTTCCACCTCTTCTAGTATTCTATTTAATACTTCTTTAGCTTTCTCTTCGGTAATATTTTCATTTAATTCCTCAATATATTTTATAAAAAGATTAATTGCTGTTTTTCCCTCATCTGTTTTAATAGATTCATACAATCTTTCCACTGATTTTCTATCTTTTTTATTCATATCTTCTGTAAGAACAGGAAAAACTATATCATCATTATAAAATAGATCTGATTTTTCCGGCATCTCATCTAGAGTTTCTGAATTTTCTCTTATTATAGAGATTATTTTTTTATATTTTGTGAATTCTTTTTCATTATTTATAATATTTTTGTTAACAATATTTTTCTCTACAAAATATGGCAATACCATCATAGATATTTTATCAATATCCATACTTTTTAGGTAATGATTATTTAACCATCCCAATTTTTTTAAATCAAAAACTGGTCCCCCAAGAGATACTTTATCAAAACTAAATTTATCTATCATCTCATCTAGTGTAAATATCTCTTTATCTCCACCAATACTCCATCCCATTAATGCAAGAAAATTTATCATCGATTCTTTTAAATATCCTCTCTCCTCATAATAATTTAATGATACTGGATTTTTACGTTTTGATATTTTTGTTTTATCTGCATTTCGTAATAAAGGCATATGGATCCATACGGGTTCATCCCATCCAAAAGCTTTATATAGTTGTATATGTTTAGGTGTAGATGCTATCCATTCCTCTGCTCTAATTACATGTGTTATCTTCATAAGATGATCATCTACAACATTTGCTAAATGATAAGTGGGATATCCATCTGATTTCATTAATATTTGATCATCAATTACATTATTATCAAATTCAACAACTCCACGTAATACATCTTTAACTATAGTTTTCCCCTCTTTAGGCATTTTTAATCTAATAACATAAGGGATATTTTGTTTTAATTTTTCCTCTATCTCATCATTAGATAGACTTATACAATGTCCATCATAACCGATATTTTCCTTGTTTTCTTTCTGTTTTTCTCTAAGATTTTCTAATCTTTCTGATGTACAAAAGCAATAATATGCTTTCCCATTTTTTATTAATTCTTGTGAATATTGTTTATATATCTCTGTACGTTCAGATTGTCTGTACGGTCCATAATCTCCACCTACATCTGGTCCTTCATCATAATTTAGTCCTAAGTGTTTAAGTGCATTAAATATTTGATCTTCTGATTCTTTTGTTGATCTTACTTGATCTGTGTCTTCAATTCTTAATACGAATTTTCCATTATTATGTTTTGCAAATGCATAGTTAAATAATGCAATATATGCTGTTCCTACATGAGGGTCACCTGTAGGGGATGGTGCTATTCTAACTTTAACTTCGCTCATGATTACCGGATATTACCGGACACCTCCTTAAATTATATAAAATTATCTTACTATTATTCTTTCCTCTTCAAAAATTAAATATGATAAATAAAGGTCAATCCCTAAATCGTTTAGTTTAAAAAATGGATTTATTTTTTTGTCAAATTTATCTAATATCCCTTTCGGTACAGGAATTATTTTTTTTACTTTAGCTTTACTTAATGAATAAAAAATTTCACGATTGTCATCTATATAAAATGTTCCTTCTAATTCCATACTGTTTGCTAATCCCATTAAGTTTGCCTCACCTGTTGCCTTTAGAAAGCCTTCATAGATTTCTATATTTATTTTTTTAACATCTTTATTCTTTTTTAAAATAGATTCCTCTAAATCTTTTTTTGTAATAATAATTTCAGATATCTTCATATCTTTATTTGTATAAATTCTATCTATTCTTACTTTTCTAATGACTAATCCTTCTATTATTATAGTATCCTTATTTACAATTAGGTTCTCGAATTGATTTATTTTTTTATTTTCCGATAATATTTTATATATTTCATCATATTTATAGTAAGAATTCTCTATATTTATATTATTTTCATTAGAATCTTCAATTATATCTTTTTCAATTATCACTTTTTCATTTATAAAATCATCATACTCTATACTTACAGCATTAATTCCCTCTTCAGAAAATAATTTTGTGGTAAAATTAGCATGCAGAAATATAGAAAAAATAATAAATATTATAATAAAATTATTGTTCATACAATCCTCTCCTTAGGATATCTTTTATTCCATATTCCCTAATATTGTATTTATCCCCTATGTAATTTTGATAATCTTTAAAAAAACAATCAAATGTTATTATTTTATATTTTGGTTTTTTTATAATTTTTTCTAGTCCATAAAAATATAGGTATTTTGAAGTACCACGATTTTTTTCTGATTCCATAATAAGTTTTTTCAAATCATCTAAAGTTATATAAAAAACTAATATTTTATCATTTGAAAATATATTATCAATTTCATATTCACTATATAGCCCTTTATACATACCTGATTTTAAAACATAAGATGGTGCTATTACTAAGTCTCCATTATAATAATATGACATTTTTTTAGCAATATTATCAACTATCTCTACTCTGTCTCCTACAATCATATCTTGTTTTGAAAATGTTTGATCATTATAACCTGCAATAACTTGATTTTTCATATCAATAATATTTTTTTCTTTATCTATTATTTTTTTAAAGCTAATATCTCCATCATAGTAATCAATATCTATTTCATAACTATTTTGTATTACAAATTTTTCTCTCGTTATTGTATGACCAAAACTATCATACATTTTCACACCATTTTTATTATACTCAATATCATAAAAAGATAGATTATTTACAGGTAAAATATATTGTTTTTTAGAAGTTTTTATTACCGATTCAATATTTATATTTTTCCCACTTTCTATTACAATATCTATCTCAGAAAAACTCTTAATTAAATCTAAATTTTCAGCTCGACTTAGATCCGATACAACAAAAATACATTCTACTTTATTTTCTAATTTATATAGTAGTTTTTGTAATTCTGCTTTATAGTTTGTAATATTATCAATCTCACTATCATAAACATCCGTTATTCCAATTATTGCAATATTAACACTATCAATGTTAAATATTTTATATGGCTCTATATTTTTATAATCGATATTTAAACTTATATATTCTTTATTTAATATCCTATTTTTTTTTATAAAAACTTCCAACTCTTCAGTGCCTAGAAAATTAATATTAAAATTTAACATATTATAATAATCATAAAATATCTTATTTATATCATTATTTTCTGTTAAATTATTTCCAATATCTATTTTTAAAATCTTTTTTTTACTGTTTTCGATACTTTTTATTGCTTCGTAATTTTTATCTAAGTTTTTGTATTCTCCAAAATAATTACCAGAACATATTAAAGTGAAGCTGCTATTTCCAAAACTATTTACAAATATAAAAATAAATACCGATAAAAGTCCCATAATTTTTTTAAAATTAACCATTTATTATTAATACTAGTAGTAATAGATAAACTAACTAGTTGCTTTCACCACCTTTCAGCATTCCTAACTTAATTAATTTAAACCTATAATTAAGCTTGTTTTGTATTCCATTTAAGATACGATTTAATAAAATTGTCTATTTCGCCATCCATTACAGAACTAACGCTACCAATTTCAGCATTTGTTCTATGGTCCTTTACTGATGTATAAGGCTGAAATACATATGTTCTTATCTGATTTCCCCAACTTATTTCGCTAATCTCACCTTGTATTTTTTTTAATTCATCTTCTTTTCTCTTAATTTCTATCTCAAACAATTTAGATTTTAATACTTTCATTGCTTTTTCACGATTTTGAATTTGCGAACGCTCATTTTGACACGTAACTACAATTTTAGTGGGTAAATGTGTAATTCTTACAGCAGAATCTGTCATATTTACGTGTTGTCCCCCGGCCCCGCTTGCACGATAAGTATCTATTTTTAAGTCATTATCATTAATACTAATTTCTATTTCTTCATCGGTTTCAGGCATTACATCTATTGATGCAAACGAGGTATGTCTTTTTTTATTTGCATCAAACGGAGATATCCTTATTAAACGATGTACCCCTTTTTCACTTTTAAGGTATCCATATGCATTTATACCATTTATTTGAAAAGTTATAGATTTAATCCCCGCTTCATCACCAACTAGCATATCTATCACTTCTGTTTTATAATTATGTTTATTACACCATCTCATATACATACGATAAAGCATTTCTGCCCAGTCACAAGCCTCAGTCCCACCTGCACCAGAATGAATTGTCATTATAGCATTATTTTTATCATATTCACTATTAAGTAACATATTAACTTCAAAATTATCTATTATTTTATTTAATTTTTTATATTTTTCAATTAATTCATTTTGAAATTCATCTTCACCTAAATCTATAAATTCTACCAGTATTTTACAATCATCATAGTATTTCCATAATTCTCTATATGATTCAATTTTGTTTTTTAAAATATTCATATCTTTAATATGAGATTCTGATTTTTGTTTATTATTCCAAAAATCACTTTCTAGTGTTTGTTGCTCCATCTCTTTCAATAAATTTTCTTTGTTTATTAGGTCAAAGATGCTCACCAAACTCTATTATTTTATCATTAATTTCAGTTAATTCTCTTTTTATTTCTATAATATCCATTATAATAAATCTCCTTTTTGAAAATTAAAAAATCTCTCTTATGTAGTCGTTCCCTATTTCAAATATATTTTTTTCTCCAGTTAAATAATTTTCATAATATTCTTTTTTATTAGATAAATATGAATAATCATAATTATAGTATTTTTCCATTACTATATTGTCATATATATTTTTATTCTCTGTAATAATAAGATAATTTGGTTTTATATATTCAACGTAGATTTTCTTATCAAATAAAGGGATATTTAGATACCTAACTCCATTTTCATCTGTTTCAAAATTAAGTTTTCTATTATAGAAAAATTCATTTTCATAAATTTTTCTCACTTTTTCTATAAGATTATTTTTATTATATGCAGAATAGATCAAAATATAAGATTCATCCTCATTAATACCAACTTTAACGACTATATCATCGATAAATAAATTATTATTTTTAAGATGAATACTATCTTTGTCTACAATATAACTATATTTTTCTTTTAAATCTTTTATAACAATTCCCATATCTCTGCCATAATATATTTCTTCAATTTTATTAGGTATAAAATCTGAAAAGTTATATGTTTTTGAATCGACATTTATTTCTGGATTATTCGTACTATAAATAACTTCATTTTTATTTTCACTAATTATAATAATTTTTGAGTTGTAATCATAATTTTTTATAATACCACCTTCATCAATATAATAGAAATATTTATAGTCATCGCTTTCGGGTTTATATTTATTATAAAATTCATTTTTTTGTAAATTATTTTTAGGATATGAGACATTATTCATTATATCAAAAAAAATATTTATATTATTACTTAAATAAAGTAAATTATCTACATAAGTGTATGCAAACTCTCTACCAATAATATTATAATAAGTGGTAACACCTTGTATATTTTCTTTATCAAATTTTTTATTTTCATAATAATTACTTGCTATAAAATCAGAATTATCAATCCGAAAAATTATTGCAAAATTTTGAAAATTTTCACCACTAAAAGCAATGGCATACTCTCTATGTTTTAAATATTTAAATATCTCTATATCTCTGTAATTTTCATACTCTCTAATTATATTTAATTTATCTTTAATTCTATCGTCTTCTATATTATCTATATTTTCTTTTGAATTAATATAAAGCTTTGTTTTCGATGAAAATTCTCTTTCACCTACACATTCAGCTAAAATAAAGTTAAAATTTAACATACAAATTCCTATAATAAATAAAACATATAATTTTTTCAATTATTCCACCACCTAATACTGAATTTTCAATTTAAAATCTAAATAATTATATCATAATAAAATATAATTGTAAATACAATATTACCCTTTCAATTATCTGTTAAATACCAATTCGTAATAAATTTTCAGTTCGTTATACAGTAAAATGTAACTGCTCTCCTCTACGTTTGAATTTAATGCTTCGATCATACTTTTATAGTACCATTTTATCTCATCTTTAGATGCATTAAATGATTTCCATACTTTATTATCATCGTTTTCTAGGCATTCATATATTGAATTCAGATTATGTAAAAGATCTGCAAGTTTTACATATTTTACCTCTAAATTACTATCTTTTATTCTATTAATTTGTGATTTTTTTCTTTCTTTCCAAGGTTTTGTTTTATCTTCTTCTGTACATTCTCGTACAATATGAGCAACTTCTTTACCAAATCTAATTTCTAATTCATTTAAAGTATACTCCGAATCTTCTACAGTATCATGTAATATACCTGCAATTATTACATCTTCTTTACACCCTGCCATTGTAAGTACAAGTCCCACAGCATAAGGATGAGAAATATACGGGACATTCCCTGCTTTTCTATACTGTTTTTCATGTAATATTGAAGCTAATTTAATAGCATCGTTTACTCTATCTATTTTCATTTTTTTCTCCTTCCTAAATTTTATATAAATTTCATACACCAATTTCCTAAATATATACATTTTTTTTATAAATAACTTGATGAATTTAAAAATATAGTGTATAATTATATTGTTAAATTTTTTATTGTAATAAAAAGGGGGTATTATGAAATATAAAGTTGATATTTATGCTGATTCAAATCTTATCTCTTCTGATTACTGGTACGGTTCTTCAATTCAAGATGTAAAATTTTGGGTAGAACTAGTAATTCGCGATATTTTACAAAATACAAATTTTAAACACATAGAATATTATGTAAATGAAGCTGAATAGTCAGCTTCTTTTTTTTGTAATTAAAACAGTTGCTATTGCATTTTCTTTACTATGAGATATTGTTAAATGGATGTATAATTTTTCTTCATCAATATATTTTTTTAAATTAAGATTCAAAATATTTAAATATGGTTTCCCGTTTTTATCATTTAATATCTCAATATCATTAAATCCATAGGTTAAAATTCCAGTTCCCATAGCTTTATAAAATGCTTCTTTTGCAGAGAATCGTCCTGAATATGTAGCATATATATCTTTTTTAGTTTTTGCATAATTAATCTCATTATCTGTGAATATTCTATTAATAAATTTTATATTTTTGATAATTGCATTTTTTATACGCGATATTTCAATAATATCATTACCAATACCATATATTTCCATCAATATCTACTCAATTCTAAAAGCTTTTTTTGTATTTTTACTTAATATTTTTTTAAACTCATCATATTCTATATTTTTTATACTTGCAATCTTTTGTGCAACATATTCCACATAAGAAGGTTCGTTTGTCTTTCCTCTGTAGGGTACTGGGGTTAAATACGGTGAATCTGTCTCCACAAGTATTTTATCAATTGGCAGTTTTTCTACCATATCATGTAGGTTAATAGCGTTTGAAAAAGTAACTGGACCACTTATAGAGAAATAGAATCTATCCATTAATAATTTTGCTGTATCATAACTTCCAGAATAACTATGCATAATTCCATTTACATCTTTATATTCATTTAATATATCTATTGTATCTTTATAGGCATCTCTACAATGAATAACCACAGGTTTATCTAGTTTTTTAGCAAGTTTAAGCTGTTTTATAAATACATCTTGTTGTATCTCTTTTGATACATAATCTCTATAGTAATCTAATCCAATTTCACCTATAGCTACTATTTTATTATTATTTTTAACTAATTCTTCTAATTTTTCTTCAACTAAAATATTATAACTATCTGAATCATTTGGATGTACACCAACAGTTGCATATATATATTCATATTCATTTGATAATTTTACACTATTTTCAGATGTTTTTAAATCATATCCCACGTTTATAACGAAATCAAGTTTTTCTCTTATATTTTTTAAAACAATATCTAAATTATCATTATATCTACTATCTGTTAAATGGCAATGTGTATCTATTAATTTCAATTTTTTCTCCTTTCATAAAAAATTATATATATTAATTATACCATATTTTTTTACTTCTTTAAAGTAAAATATTATATTATTAACTTATGTAATTGTCAATGTGATTATGCATAAAATACTAGAATTTAGTATTATTTCATAATGTGCTTTAATTAATCTTTTGCTTTGTAAAAATCATATATGTTTTTTTGTTAGGGATATTATTGTTATTTTTAAATTTCATCTTTATTTATGATTATATCATTATTTTCGAATTTGCCCTTAATTCATATTAATCCTTGTATATCTGTATTTAAATATTTTAATTTTCTATTTCGAAATTTTCTGTATTAATATTTGATTTTGTAAATATTATACTAATAAAATATATATCACTTTTTTTAAAATTTATAGTTTATTTATTATAAAAAAACCCCTTATTTTTTGGGTTAATATCCAAATATATAAAGGGCATAAATTTATTTTATTAAACTAATTTTTCACCAGATATTATTTCAGTAATATCAAATATATGATCTTTCATTCTTCTATATGCATTTAAAATATCCATATAGCTTGTACTTAATAAGGGCTCTACTTGACATTGAGAAAGTCTCTCATGATGCATCTCTCTTAATTTTTTGAAATAATCTATTGTATTTTTATTCATTTCAATAGATTTTGGCATTATGTTAGTTTTATCCATTATAAAATAGCTATTAACAGTATTAAAATACTCTAAAACTTTATCTTGCATACTAAGCATATCTCTTTTTTTCTCTTCACTAAGGTTTAATTTGTTATCAAGTAATTTCAATCTTAATTTAGATATATTCATGATATAATCACTTATTGACTCATATTCATCACATAAGCTTAAATATTTTCTTGCTTTAATTACATTTGGTACAGATAGATCTGTATTAAATACTTTTATTAAAAAACCAGAAATTTCTTTTTGAATAACATCTAACTTTGCTTCTTCATTAAATATTTTTCTAACTTGAGGATGATTTTTATCATAATCTTTTACAATCACTTCTCTTAAAGTTTCAAACATATCTTGTAAAATTAATCCCATATTTATAATTTCTCTTTTAGATTGATCTATAACTAAAATAGGTGTTTCAAACATTCTTTCATCAAGCTTAGTTAATTTAATACTTACCTCTTTTTCCTCAGGTACAATTTTTTCTAAAAATTTAGCAAAATATCCCACAAAAGGTAGGAATACCAGTACATTTAGTACATTAAACATTGTATGCGTAAGTGCAATTTTTTTACCAACAGAACTATCATTTGCTATTATTTCAATAAAATTTATATAAAATGGAAAGATACTAAATACCCATACTCCTCCAAATATATTAAATATAATATGTGCATAAGCTGCTCTTTTCGCTGCTGTGTTCGCTCCCAATGACGCTAAATATGCTGTAATTGTTGTACCTATATTTTCTCCTAATACTAATGCAGCTGCTGTTTGAAATGGTATTACCCCTGTTATAGCAAGTCCTATTGTTATACCCAATGTTGCAGATGACGATTGCACTACCATTGTTAAAACTGCCCCAAGTAATATGCATTTTAAAGCGCCAAAATATGTTGTAGCAGAGAAAATTTGAAACCAAGATACAAATTCTGGAATATCTCTTATTGGTGCAAATCCATCAGTCATTAACTGCAGACCAAAGAATATCATCCCTAATCCCATTATAATAGTGGCAACATATTTAATTTTATCTTTTTTTACAAATAAAGACACCAATGCTGCTACTCCGATTATAGGAAGTCCAAATTTACCAATCTTTACAATAAGTACCCACCCTGTAATTGTCGTACCTATATTAGCACCCATTATGATTCCGATTGACTGTTTTAAAGTCATAATACCTGCATTTACAAATCCGACAACCATTACTGTTGTTATTGAGCTTGACTGGATAATCACTGTGATAAAGGTACCAATAATTGTAGCAAAAACTCTATTGTTAGCAACTTTATTTACAAGCCATTTTAATTTGTCACCAGCTACTGTTTGTAAACCATTTGACATGTAGTTCATCCCTAGTAAGAAAATCCCTAATCCACCAATTACGACTAAAACTATACTTAATACAATATTTTGCTTAGTGTATTCATATGTTTTATTATCGCTAATCAGATTTAACTTTGTACCATTTTCCGATTTTACTTCATATTGTTTAAAGATCCCATGTTTAAATATTAAATCCTTATAATCATTATTATAAATCTTTTTTGTTTCTGTAGTAAATTCAACCATACCTTCTTCATTTAAAGATTTAGTTTTGTAAGATAGGGCACCTATCTCTTGATAAATAATACGTATTGTATCCTCATAAGATTTTATAATTGAGTATTCATAAGTATCGTGTTTAAATTTAATTCTAAGTTGAATATTGTCTTGATCAAAACTTGTTACATATGTTCCACTTAATTTTACATCACTCTTATTACAACCAACAATTATAAAACTTATTACTAATAAAACAAATATAAATATCTGTTTCACCCTTATCTTATTCATTAGCTTACCAGCTCCTTCAACATTACCACTGCTCCTTTGTTTTTTTTAAAATACTTTTTTTACATTGTAGCATACTTTTTAAAAAAAATTAAGTTTTTTTTTTATTTTGTCGAAAATATATTTAAGAGGTTAATTTTTATCTAAGAAAAGCATGGGATGGAGGTGGTTCAAATGAAACTTCTCGATACCAATTTAATTCAGATACGACTCATTAAGGAAAGTCAGACAGATCCATTTAATTGGATACAGAAATACGGAAAAAAATTTCGTATTATTATAAACGGAGGGGTTGTTTCGATTGATGATATTAAAGTATTGCTTTATGACCATTAACTAAAAAAAGCTTTTAAAGAAAAACATTCTTTTAAAAGCTTTTTTATTTTAATTATAAATTTTCTTTTGCAACTGCTACTAATTTTCCAAATTCTTCTGTATTTGTATATGCCATTTCAGCTAATACTTTTCTATCTAATTCTATTCCTGCTTTTTTCAATCCATTCATAAATTTACTATATGATAAATCAAATAATCTTGCAGCAGCATTTATTCTTATTATCCAAAGTTCTCTCATTTTTCTTTTTCTTTGCATTCTATCTCTTGTAGAATACGCAGCAGCTCTCATAGTTGCTTGTTTAGCTTGTTTTATTACTGTTCCACTTGAAGCTTGAAATCCTTTGGCTTCTTTTAATACTTTTTTATGTTTTTTTCTTCTTACTACACCAGTTTTTACTCTTGCCATTTCTTATCCTCCTAAAAATTTATTATCTTCCTACTCCTGTTGGTAACAGTACGTCTAATTTTCTAGCTTTTCCTGGTTCAATAACCATGTCTTTTCCTAAATGATTTTTTCTTTTTCTTGTTTTTTTCGTTAATATGTGACTTGTCCCTGAATGTTTTGCAATATATTTTCCAGTTCCAGTTACTTTTATTCTTTTTTTTGCACCTCTGTGTGTTTTCATTTTTGGCATATTACTTCCTCCTTCAAAATAGAAATCAATTTTATATTTTTTTATTATTTTGTTGCACTAATCATTATGTATTTTTGAGACTCATTTGAACCATAGCTTTTTTCAATAATAGCTCTATCTTTGAAATTATTTGAAATATCATCTAAGATTTTTACAGCTAAATCTCCATGTGCTCTTTCACGTCCAAATAAAGTTACAGTTACTTTTATTTTAAAATCTTTTTCTAAAAATTCCTCTATTCTTTTAGTTTTAACTTCTAAGTCGTGTTTATCAATTCTTGGTTTTAATTTTATCTCTTTTAAAACTTGTATTTTCTGTTTTTTCTTAGATTCTTTCTCTTTTTTACCTTTTTCATATCTAAATTTACCATAATCTAAGATTTTACATACTACTGGTTTAGAATTTGAAGCCACTTCCACAAGGTCTAATCGATTTTCTTCTGCAATCTGAAGAGCTTCTTTTATACTTAATATCCCTAATTGCTCCCCATCTTTACCGATTAACCTAACCTCTTTTTCTTTAATATCATGGTTCACTCTTTCACTACCAACTATAGCAAAGCACCTCCTCAAAATTTAAAATAGCAGGAACAAAAGTCCCTGCTATCTCTATAAATTAAAAAATAGTAGCAAAAAAATTGCTAAATTTTCTTTTATATTAATAAAATAGTAACCTTAAACAAATATCTTTTCATTTGTTAGGTGAGAAACCAGGGTTTCTTCTTTTAAAAGAGCTATAATGCTCTTATCTAATATTTAATTTTAATTCATTATATCACTTTTTATTATCTATGTCAATATATTTCTGGCGCACCCAAGAGGAGTTGAACCCCTAACCCCTTGATCCGTAGTCAAGTGCTCTATCCAATTGAGCTATGGGTGCAACAATATATTTACTAAAAAAAATAAAGTAGGTTTTCCTACTTTTCTTAAATGGCGGAGAGAGAGGGATTTGAACCCTCGATCCAGGTTTAAGCCCAGATACTCCCTTAGCAGGGGAGCGCGTTCGACCAGCTCTGCCATCTCTCCAGATGGTTTTGTATTATATGGCGGAAGAGCTGGGATTCGAACCCAGACACCTTTCGGTTTCACCGGTTTTCAAGACCGGCCCCTTAGCCGTTCGGACACTCTTCCTTCCTTAATAGCAATAAGAATAATAACATATATTCTTTTTTTTGTCAATATCTTTTTAATACAATATTTTATTTAAAAAGATATATATAATTATAATAATCATAATATTATTACAATTATATACTGGAGCCGCCTATCCGATTTGAACGGATGACCTGCTGATTACAAGTCAGCTGCTCTGGCCAGCTGAGCTAAGGCGGCATGTATATGGTGCCCAGAGGCGGAATCGAACCACCGACACGGGGATTTTCAGTCCCCTGCTCTACCGACTGAGCTATCTGGGCATATAATGGCGGAGTCGACGAGACTCGAACTCGCGACCTCCGGCTTGACAGGCCGGCATTCTAACCAACTGAACTACGACTCCTTCCATAAGACAAAATAGAGTATACCATTTATTGTTTTTTTTGTCAATACTTTTTTTTAAAAATTATAATTTTAATTTCAACAATTTGTCCTATGCTTTTTTATATTTTTTTATGTTTTGATTTTGTTTTAAATTAAAAATCGTAAAATCCTCTTATCACTTCTTAAATCCTCATCCTAAATAGGAAGAGGTCTTGCTATTACCAGTTTTAATATTTTTACATAAAATTTCGTTTTAAACTTAATCTTGCTTTTTGGAAGAAAATTGATTTCGTACCTAAAAAATCATAATTATAATATCCAAGTTTCTAATATTTTGATTTTGCTTTTAATATTTTTTTAATGCTAACTTAATAATTTATTGATAATTTTAATCCATAACTAACATTATTATTGTTTATTGAATTAAAATTCATCTCTCTTATCTCTGGTAATAGATTTATTGATATATCTTTATCCAATACTTTCATATCACTAGAATACAAGCTCATATATAGTTTATTATTATGTTTATTTGCATAATAATATGGTCTTATACCACTAAATAGTCTTAACACTAATATAAAATACGGTCCTATTCTTATAATATCGTCTTTTTTATCCATTAATAATCCTGCTATCTCTCCAGCGGCTAATAATATTCCACAATTTATATCACCTTGTAAAAATGATCCCAATCCAAAACCTACAAAAACATTCAATCCAAATCCAATAGTTCCTCCTTTTTGATTCTCTGTTACTAATATAAATTTTTCTTCTGGTGTTAATTCTATAGATTTTTCCGATATTAAAAATATATTATTTTCTAAATTTTGTTTTATTAGAAATTCTACCTCCTCAAATGATGAACAATAATTAGTTTTACAGAACACACTCATAGTGATAAATACCGTTACTATTACAATAATTTTTTTCATTAATTTCTTACCTCCTATTATTTTATTCATAATATATTATTGTATCTTTTTATAAATAGATTTTATTTGTTAATGCTACATCTTATATGAAAATTTTGTATCCTATATTGATATTTTTATATAAACTTGTATTTAAATATATTATAAATGTTAAAATATAAATGTATACTTTTTCGTAGAATTAATATTATTTTATGATACTTTTGTTTTGGTATAAAAAATCATTCATACTTAATATTTATAAAATAAAACAATTAATCATATTATACAGTAAACTGCAGAGATCTCTTTCTGCTATTCTCACCTAATCTATCGGATC
>JAAYPW010000041.1 GCA_012519615.1 Fusobacteriota bacterium | reverse complement strand
GATGGAGATAACCGTTTACAGCAAAAATTATATCAAAATAACTTGCTAAAAATGCAGCAATTCTATGATTAATACTAACATAATCATTACGAATTATAGCTTTTGCTATCTGTACATAATATGATGAAATATTATTTTTTAAAAGTGGATAGTTTTTTTTAATAATATTATTTTTTAGTTCTTCTGGATAAGGGAGATTGTATTTTTTAATTAAAGATTTTCCCATACTATTTTTGTCATATAATATAGTTGAATTAATAATATTATTCCAAAAACAAGTAGTATAACCAACACTAGCATAATGTTTATTTACAACATTATCAAGCATAGTATCAATCCAATTAAATGAACGGTACATTATATCAATTACCAATCCATTTTCTCTACATATCCATTCATCACCATTTTCCCAATAATTATTATTAATCTCATACCTATCTGAATATTTTTTTGCAATCTCTTCCCTTTTTTTTATTGAAACTACATCATTTGAGTATATATATATATCCCTATCTGAATTATTATCTCTAAAATCACCAGTTTGTGAGCCTGATAATAATATTGTTTCAATATTATCCAATTTAGATAGGTCTTCCACTATTTTATCTAATAATTTCATTATTACATCCCTCTATTTCTCAACAATTGCATTTTCTTTTAGTAAATTATATTTATCAAATCCCATTTTTAATATTAGATAGATACAAAACAAACTTGCTATAAATTGAGATATGAAAATTCCCAGCATAATTGCTATTTGATACTTAATAGCAACAATAGGTGATGATCCACCTAATATCTGCCCTGTCATCATCCCTGGTAATGATACAAGCCCAACAGTTGCCATATTTGCAATTGTAGGATTAAGAGATACTACCATAGATTTTCTTATATATGGTAATGTTGCTTCTAATTTATTAGCACCTAACATTATCTTATAAAAATATTCTTTCTCATTGTTTTTTATATCTGATAAAAAACTTGATATTGCAATAATATTTCCTTTTAAAGTATTACCTAATAGCATCCCACCAAGAGGAATTACATATACTGCATTAAATATATTATCTAAATTTACAACAAAATAGTTCAAATATAGTAAAATAAATATATTGGGAACTAAAGTAGATAAAAGTACAGGTATGAAAAAGCATTTAAAATTTATATTAGAGTTTTTTATTACAGAGAAACTAGCAGCAACTATCATAAGTATAAAATATCCCATATTTATAAATGGGTTATTCCATTCAAATATATATTTTAAGTATACCCCTACCAAATAAAGTTGAATTGTCATCCTTAATATTGAGATAGTTGTATTTTTTATTATCCCTAATTTTAATTTATAAGTAACATAGTAAATAGGGACTAAAAATACTAAAAAACTAAGTAGAACAACCATATTTATATCTTGTGCCATAATTACCACCTTAATTCCTTTATATTTTCTTTTTTCCAATGTGTATCATGTGATATTGCTAAAATAGTTTTATCTGAGTTTAAAAAGTAGTCTATTATTTTAAATTTTAATGTTTCATCCAATCCAGATGTTATCTCATCAAGTAGATAAATCTCTCTATCAAGAAGTATGGATATTATAATCCCTAATCGCTGTCTTTCACCGCCAGATAGATCTCTTACATTTTTATTTAAAGTATCCTCTTCTAATAAAAACTCTTTTAACAGTTTTTTTATTTTAATCTCATCATATTCTAGGTTCTTATTCCCTCTATAGCTATAAATTTCATGTAAAATATTACTAACGGTATCATTGGATAGATCCACATCTTGGCTAATATATGCAATTTTATTACGTATTTTATGAATATTTTTATGGGATAAAATTTCATTATTATACAAAATTTCCCCACTATTTACTGATTCAAATCCACATATTATCCTAAAGAGTGTTGTTTTACCTGTTCCAGATTTTCCATTTAATAATATTTTATCATTTTTCTCTATTTTATAATTAAAATTTTCAAAAATAATTTTATCATTAAATTTCAAATTTAAATTTTTAAACTCAATCATCTTTTTCCCTTTCTCTTAATATTTTAAACATTGGTTCGGTAATTTCTCTATATTTTTCAATATCTATAATACCAGTATCTGTT
>JAAYPW010000003.1 GCA_012519615.1 Fusobacteriota bacterium | reverse complement strand
TGAGAAATCTTGCACAAAGAAGTTCTGATGCTGCAAAAGAGACGGCAGATATGATAAATGAAAGTATATCTAAAACTGATAGAGGAGTTGAGATATCTGGAGTTGTAATGCAATCATTACAAGCTATAAATGGCGATATAAATAAATTAGATGATTTAATGGAGGAGATATTAACAGCAAGTGAAGATCAGACAAATGGAATTGTACTTGTAAATAAATCATTAAATAATATGGGAGAAATTATTCAAGGTGCAGCAGGTAATGCAGAACAAACAGCAGCTGCAGCAGAAGAATTAGATGCACAATCAGAAAGTATGCGCGATATAGTACGTGAATTAGTTGAGATGATAGATGGGAAAAATAAATAAAAGAGGTGACTAATAGCTATGAATTGGAAAAAATCAATACATTCTGAGGTTAATAACATATTTGTGTCAGATAAAACACCAAATTTAAATGATAATATTTCAATAAAAATATGTTTTTTAGAAACAGATGATATTTTAAAAGTGGTATTACGTGCAATAATAAATGGAGAAGAGACGCATATACCAATGGAGTATGACTATACAGAAAATAAATTATCGTATTATAAAGCAAATTTAAATATTAATCAGGATAAAATAAATTACTATTTTATAATAAAACATAAAGAATATGGTTATCTCTATTATAATAGAAAAAATGTATATTCATATATTCCCACAGAAGATAATGATTTTGTAATAATAGCTAATTACGATAATCCAGAGTGGGTCCCATCATCGGTATTTTATCAGATTTTCCCAGATAGATTTAATAATGGAAATCCATTAACAGATGTTGAAACTGGAGAATATGAGTTTGATGGTAAAAAAACAACAAAAATGGATTGGAAAAATATTCCTCTTGAATATAAGGATGGACATTGTTTAGATTTCTTTAATGGAGATTTAAAAGGGATTGAAGATAAAATATCCCATTTTAAAGAACTTGGAATTAATGCAATATATATAAATCCAATATTTGAATCAAAAACTCATCATAGGTATGATTGTACTGATTATTTTAATGTAGCGAAACATTTAGGGGGAGATGAAGCCTTAATATCTCTTGTAGAAAAACTACATGAAAATAATATAAAAATAATGGTAGATGTTTCAATAAATCATACTGGTAATAATCATAAATGGTTTTTAAAAGCACTTTCAGACAAGGATTCTATTGAGCGAACATATTATTATTTTGATGAAAATAATAATTATAGAGCGTGGTACGGTTTACATACCTTACCACAATTAAATTATAATTCAGAAGGTCTAAAAGATATAATTTATAGAGATGAAGATTCTCTTGTAAAGCATTATCTTAGACAGCCGTTTAATATTGATGGATGGAGATTTGATGTAGGGTGCCATACAGGTAGAGCTGATAAAGATCAACTTAGCAACAAAGTATGGAAGAATGTAAGAAAAGAGATAAAAAAAGTAAAAAAAGATGCATATATAATAGGGGAACATTGGGAAGATAATATATCATATCTTCTTGGTGATGAATGGGATGGGGCGATGAATTATTTTGCCACAGGAATTCCTCTTAGAATGTTTAGTAAAATGGTACATAGAAGATTGTGGCAGTATGAAGGTAAATTAGGGATTTCAGAACCATGTACAGGTAAAGAGCTAGATAAGATGATCACGCAACATTATAGTAGAATACCAAATCAATTAGCTTTTTTACAATTTAACTTAATTGATTCACATGATATTTTTAGATACCATCATCATGAAGAAGTTTTTGATTTTGATCTGTATAAAGGAATTATCAGTACAATGTTTTTATTACCAGGGACACCTAGTATATATTACGGAGATGAGATTGGATTAAAAGGGCATCCTTATTCTGATGAGGGAGCAAGATATCCAATGGAATGGGATAAAAATAAATGGGATTTAAATTATTATGAATTATATAATAAACTTTCAAAATTAAAAACATCTGAAGATGCAATGCATTACGGAAATTACAAAACAATATATGCTGATGAGGATACATTCATATATGCAAGATATAATAATAAAACTTATATAATATCTATATTAACAAATAATAAAGACAAAACTATTTATATACCAACAAATATTATTGGTTTAAATAATAAAACTGGGGCTGATTTATTTAATGGAGATGAAAAAATAGTAGAAAATGGAATTTTAAGATTAGATTTATCTAAAACGAGAAATACTGTTTTAATATTTAAATAAAATAATAGGTGGATAATTTCTATATTAAAATAGAGATATCCACCTTTTTATTAAAAAAATATTATAATTTTATAAATCCTGGACCGGAATAAGATTTAATTTTGTATATTTACTAAATCTGATGATATAGACAAAGAATACTTCACAATAAAAGAAAATATAATTTTAATAATACAAAAATATGATAAACGGTGTCTATTATATTTCTCAAAAAATAATTATATAGAACACGACAACGATAAAATAATAGATTCAAGCTACGAAATAGCAAGGGTAAGAAAAAATAGTGAGATGAAATGAAAAATACAATTAGCACCAAGTAGACCAGAAAATAAAATAGATAAATATCAAGATAAAATATGGATAACAGGTGATAAAATAATGGTATACTCACTGGAAATAAGAGAAATAGAGTATGACGCTGAATTTAATGAATATACATCATTGGTATATACATTGGGATTTATTAATATTCACCTAATTCATATTTTTTAAATTCACCTTTATTATCTATATTTTCATACTGTTTAATTATATTTTTACGATTATAATTATTTATATAAGACTCAAATTCAAAATTAATTTTATTTGTAATATTAATATTATTTAATTGAATTGTATTTATATTTCCAGATTTATCTTTTAAATTAAAATCAATTTTTTCGTTATATCCACTATTATAATTATTCCAATAAATAGAGCGATTATGCGTATTAAAAACCCCCATTAAATCTAAAGACATATCATTTAAAGTATAAAGTCCAGAATGCGAATCAGTTATATTTACAATAAGCTTTATAGTGTAATTATCTGGGATATAAATATTAAAAGGTTCCTCTTTAGATAGACCACTTTTTATAGGAAATAGTTCTGATGAAATATTCGAAGAGTTAATAAGAATATACCCTATATAAAAATTATCTCCATTAGAATCTTTAATTATATCTCCATTTTCATCAACAATATATTTAAATTGAGGAGGATCTTTATCAAAAAATAGTGTAGAACTATTTGTATAAGTTGCTATATTACCTGCACGATCAGAAATTGTAATATTAATATTTTTTTCTCCGTTATTATTAAAATTTAAATTAGAGATATCCGATTCAATTTCAATTAAATTTTTCTCACCACTAAATACAATTGGAATTTTATTATTATTTTCTGTATTTAAATAATACAACTCTTTTAATCCAGAAAGGTTATCTATTACATCAATATATAATTTTGAGTTATCTAAATTGAAATAGTAAGTATTTGGCTCTAATGAACGATAGACATCATCATTATCTTTTATAAATAGGTGTATAAGTGATGGTGGAGTTTTATCCAATACAAAAATATTTGATAAATTATCATTAATTATAACTTCATTACCTGCATTATCAGAAATAACTAATGGAATAATTAAATTATTAGATTCATTTAAACTAAGTAGATAATTACTAATATTTTCATTAATTATAATACTACCAGTAGTATCAGATATACTAACAGTATTTCCTCCGTATGTAACTTTGTTTAAACCTGAAAGTGTTTCGTTAATATTTAGTACAAGATAAGTATCAGTTCCATTGGTATAATATATATTTTTCCCATTTTCGACAATATTTTTTTCAACTTCTCCTATACTACTTCTATCATCGAGAATAAATTTACTTATACTAGGTGGTGTGTCATCAATATAAAAATCAAATGTTTTTTCATTTGAAAACTTTGTATAACCTCCTATGGAAATAGCAGTTCTAACAGTAATTTTATTTTTTCCTTCAGGTACAGGTATATTGATTTCATTAGTATTAATACTTGTGAAAGAATTATTATTAATTTTATATTCATAGTAATAATCCTCGTTAGATTGTACAGTATGTTTTGTCCATGTGAAATATAGATTACCTTTATTATTTAAATCAGTAGATACCCAAGTATTTTCAATAATGTTATCTGGAGAATTTTTATATTTTTTTGCACTAATTTCTGGAGGATTAATCGATACAAGCTTAATACCGGTACTTACTATTGAGGTTATTTTCCCTTGAGATGTAAGTTTTGCATGAATATAGTATGTTTTTAATGGAACTAAAGGGTAGACTAAATTTATATCATATACGAATTGAGATATATTATTAATTGTATGAGTGTATATAGGTGTGTTCTCAGAATTACTAATTCCGTACTCTAAGATCTCATTATTTAATAATGTACCATCTAATTTAATTCTAAAATACAATTTATCATCTTCAAAGCTATAAGATGAATTAACATCACTATAATTTCCAAAAATATTATGTGATATATTTTGAAATTTAAGAGCATCAATAACTTTAAAATATATTCTATCTGTTTCAATATATTGATTTGATAAAAAATCATAAACTTCTAATATCATGTAGTAATTTCCATATTCAATATTTTCAGGTAATTTATAGTTATATTCAAAATAATCTAAATCAATATCATTTTTATAAATTGAACCAATATTAGAAATAAATATATTAATTTTATTTTTAGATGAAGGTGTTCTATCAAAATCATTTGCATTTAATTTAATTGGAATAGTACTATTTTTTGAATAAATAGAGCTATTATTAGGAGAGATAAAATTACCTGTTGGCAATTGATTCTTTATAGTAATATTGATTGTTTGTACAAAAGTATATTCACTGTTGTTACGATTAAATGAGTATAAAGTAATAGGGATTGAACCATATCCATCCTCATATGACAATTTATAAGTTAGTGAAAAAAAGTCATCTGGAATAGTATTATCATAAATAATATGTTCATTAACAATAATTTTAATATGATTTGCATAGACAATAGGTTTATTAGGATCATTTATAATAATATTTAATTGAATATCATCTCCAATATAAAATGTATCTATATCGTCAGGAAGATAAATTTCTCCATAAAATTTACCAGTAGGGATCTCCTCTTCATCGTCTAATTCTGCTAGCAAGATAAAATTTCTAAGTATATTATTATTTTTGATTATATTATAAGAAAAATTGTAATTTAATATAATGTTTAAAAATATTAAGATTGTAACTGTATAAAAGAAGATTTTCTTCATAGAAACACCTCCAAAAAATGATTTATATTTATATTATACCTTATTTTTCATTATAAAGTAAATATTTATTTATAATATGATGTTATATTGTATAAATATACTCTGTTGTAGTTGTAAAAAAAATAAAAGTATGATAAAATAAGATGATTTTTAAAATTGAATATTAAATTTATTTAGATTAAGAAAAAAATTACATAAAGAATTATGGTGTTATATCTAATAAAAAGATATACATAACAAGGAAGTTAGTGAAAATCTAACACAGCCCCCGCTACTGTAATGCTGACAATTCTCTTATTATACCACTGATTTAATTATCGGGAAGGGTAGAGATGCGGACGAAGCTAAGTCAGGAGACTTACCATAAATCTAATAAAAAATTCTTCGGAGGGAAGGTGTAAATTATGAAATTAGTGAATACTTCTTAATATTTTTGTTTTACAAAAAAATAAAAATAATAGGAGGATAAAATGACAAAAACATATGTAACAGGATTTTTAAGAATTGGTAAAGAGAGAGAATTGAAAAAAATAACAGAAAATTATTTTAAATCAATTATTTCTGAAGAAGAACTTATAGCTGCAGCAAAAGAGTTAAGAAAAAAACATTGGGAGATTCAAAAAAATAATAATATTGATTATATATCTTCAAATGATTTTTCATTTTATGATGGGATGTTAGATACATCATTTTTACTTAATGTAATTCCAAAACGTTATAAAGATTTACCAGTAAGTGAACTTGAAAAATATTTTGCAATGGCAAGAGGTTATCAAAAAAATGATTATGATGTGAAAGCACTTGAGATGAAAAAATGGTTCAATACAAACTACCATTATGTGGTTCCGGAAATTGATGAAGATACAGAATTTAAATTAAATGGAATTAAACTTTTTAGTGAAATTGATGAAGCAAAATCTTTAAATATAGATACAAAACCAGTGATAATTGGACCGTATACTTTCTTAAAACTATCAAAAATTCTAGTTGAGGGGAAAAACTGGTATGATTACAGTGATAAAGTTGCTGAACTATATATTGAGATTTTACAAAAGATAGAGAGTAAAAACGTTTCTTTTGTACAGATAGATGAACCTGGATTTGTAATGGATCTAGATGATATTAGTAAAAAAGAGATAATTTCACTTTATAATAAAATCCTGTCTAAAAAAGGAAATAATAAAATACTAATAAATACTTATTTCGGAGATATTAGAGATATTTATAATGAATTACAAAAATTAGATATTGATGCAATCGGTTTAGATTTTGTAGAAGGGATTAAAAATATTGAGTTAATTGAACAATATGGAAATTCTAAATTGATATTTGCTGGAGTTATAAATGGAAAAAACATTTGGAGAAATAACTATGAAAACTCAATTAAAATCTTAGAAAAACTTAATAAATATGAATATTATATTGGTACAAGCTGTTCTCTTCTACATGTACCGTACTCATTAGAAAATGAGAAAAATATGGATAAAGAATATTTAAGCTATTTATCTTTCGCAGTGGAAAAACTTGGAGAAATAGTAGATCTAAAAGAGATTGATTCGATGGGGAATGATTATATTAATAGTAATATATATATAGAAAATCAAAAAATTATTCAGAACAAAAAAAATAATATTTCATTAATAAATTCAGACGTTAGAGAAAAAGTAAAAAATGTAGAAAACTCTGATTTTTATAGAAAAAATGAATTTCCTATTAGAAAAATAGTTCAAAATGATTACTTAAATCTACCTATATTACCTACAACTACAATAGGATCATTTCCTCAAACAAATGATGTTAGAAAAATCAGAAAAGAGCTTAAAACTGGTCAAATAAACGGAGAAACTTATATTAATCTAATTAAAGAAAAAATTGATAATATTATAAAAGTACAAGAAGACATTGGACTTGACGTATTAGTTCATGGTGAATATGAAAGAAATGACATGGTTGAGTATTTCGGAGAAAACTTATCTGGATTTATATTTACAGAAAATGGATGGGTACAATCATACGGAACACGTGGTGTGAAACCACCAATTATTATAGGAGATATTAGTAGAGAAAAAGCGATAACTGTTGATTGGATTAAATATGCTCAATCTAAAACAGATAGAATTGTAAAAGGGATGTTAACTGGACCAGTTACTATTTTAAATTGGTCATTTCCACGTGAAGATATTTCTAATGAAGAGATGTCATATCAAATTGCACTTGCAATAAAAGATGAGGTAGAAGATTTAGAAAAAGCTGGTATAAAAATTATCCAAATAGATGAAGCAGCATTAAGAGAAAAATTACCTCTTAGAAAAGAGGATTGGAACAAACTTTATCTTAACTGGGCAATTAAATCATTTAGAATTACTTGTTCAGGGGTAGAAAATAAAACTCAAATTCATTCACATTTCTGTTATAGTGAATTTAGTGATATATTTGCAGATATTGATGAAATGGATGCAGATGTAATTACAATTGAAGCTGCAAAATCAGATTTAAAAATGGTAGACTTTATAAGTAAGTTTAATTATAAAAAAGAATCTGGTCCAGGGGTATACGATATACACTCTCCAAGAGTTCCTACTGAAGAGGAATTTGGGGAAATTATAATAAAAATGATAGAAAAAATTGGTAAAGATAAATTATGGATAAACCCAGATTGTGGATTAAAAACACGTGGTGAGAAAGAAACATACGAAAGTTTAAAAAATATGGTAAAAGTGGCAAATAAATTTAGAAATTAATAAGTAGCTCTTTAGTATAAATATTATACTAAGGGGCTTTTATCTTATCTTTAAATAAAAAAAAATAAAATCTATTTGTTTAAATGAATAACTGTAAGTTCATCGCTTTTTAAAATATCATAAGGAAATACAAATAATCCACCATCACCATCTAAATCAATATCAATATTTAAATTTTTCCCGGATCTATAAAAAATTTCCCATACAAACTGTGAACAGTAATAATATTCATTATTTTTTTTATTAAATACGAAACGGTAAATTTTATCACGAGAATCAAGAATATTTTTTATAATCTCTTGTTGCAAATTAAAACTAATATTATTGTACCTTAAAATAATAACTTCAGAATCAAGTGCATCCCATTCATTAAGAGTAGAAAGTAAAAATCCCATACCAATTTTAGGAAATTCAGCAATATAATCTTTTGTTACAAAAATAGCAGAATGTCCAAACATACTATATGGTGTAAATTTTTTTTTCTTAATAATAATATCTCCAATCTCAATTTGTGTTCTATTTTTTTTCACTGTATCAATATTGTTCCACTTTATATTACTTTTATTATTTGCACAACCAGTATGAAATATTAATATAGTAATTAATATAATAAAAAGATACCTCACATAAATAACCTCCAAAAAAATTTTATTATCTTAATAATTATAACATATGAAAATAAAATTTTAAAGATTTATTATTATTACAGCCTCTTAAATATAATAAATACTATAGTATAGTATTTATACTTACAAATTTTTTATAAGAAAACTAGATAATACTTTAAATGCATAGTAATATTTAAAATATAAAAAAAATCAAAATACAATTTAATTATAAATATATTTGGATAAGATTAAAAAATAATTTTAAAAGAGGGACAGACACGAAATTTACCATAAAACAGAATTATTACTTTAATAACTGATTAAATTAAAAAATGGAAATAATATTAAGAAAACAATAAAAAAATCCTTCTTCAAATTTAAGATATAAATTTAGGATATTTTTTTATTATATATTTTTAATTATAACTTTTGTATAAAAAAAATATATAGTTATATAAATTGATAAATAAATCTCACAAAAAAATATATAAACTGATTATTTAATTATAAATATAAAATAGGAGGTAATTAATATGAATATAAAAATTTTATTATTAAGTTTTTTTATTTTATCAAATATTGTATTTGGAAATACATTTTATATGGGTGTTGAAAAGAATAAATCAAACAAAAACAACTATTATTATGGTACATATAGTGAATATAATTATCCAAAAAATAATACCAATTACAGTTCACAAGTTTCAAATAGTAAAGGGGAACTTTACCCAAATTTATATTTTTATCCTGTAAGTTTAGCATTTGATAGTTTAATATTTGGAATAGAAATCCCGATTTATAACAGTATGAGCGTAGACCTTGGTATAGGACACTATAAATATATTGAAGATAGGGAAACAATTACATATGAAATAGGGTATAAATTGTATGAAGAGCCTGATAATACAGGATTATATTTTGGATTTTATGGTGGTTATAAAGATATTACAGAGAGAAAAAATTATAAAAAAGAGAAATTAGATAGTTTATATATGGGAATTCAAGCAGGTTTTAAATATAAATTTAACGATAATCTATCAATAAGTAACGGAATTAACTATAGTTATTCCGAATATGCACACTTACACGATGATATAAATACTAATTTTATTTTAAATGCAGATTTAATGAGAATACACCTTAGTTTTTAAAATAAATAAAAATTATAAAAAAATAAAATAAAATAAAATTCTGAAAACAATGTGATTTACAAGTAAATAAAAATAAAAAACAAAATAAACAAATAAAAAAGATAATTTTGAAAGGATATTGCTTTATTAGGAATATATGAATTTTTTCATACATCCACCTTTATATTATATTCTCATTTTTGGAAAAAGAGTCGATTAAACCACCTTATAATCGACTCTTTCTATTTATATAAATATATGTGGTAAAATTATAAAAAATAGTAAATATAATAATTCATAAAATAAGATTGCATAATTATATAAATATAATATATGGAAATCTCTTCACTATAAATTTCACCAGATTTCCTTAAAGGAAAAGGATAAAAATTAGATAATAATTATAATATAATTTAAAAGAGCATAGATAAAATACAAAATAAAAAAAGTGCTAATATATATGATTTTTACTATATGTCTATATAAGAATTTACAATTATAATAAAAAAACCTCTTCTAATATTAATACAAGAAGAGGTTTTTTACAAATATTATGAAAATAATTTAATTACTAAAATAGATAATTCGTTATTTACATCATTATTTTCCCAACCGTGGGGAATATCTTTTGGACTATCAATGAAAGTTCCAGTACTTACATCTTGTCTTTCATCACCAATGATCACTGTACCATTTCCACTAATTACATAGAAAATAACATCTACAGGTGTAGTATGCATAGGTAAAATTCCGCCTGGTTGGATTCTAATATTAACAGATTTAGATTTAAATTCTGACGGAATATGTCTTGCTGCTATCTTTGGATTTACATTTACTGCTGTAATATCATTTAATTTTATAAAATTCATCTTAATCAACTCCTATATAATATAATTTTTATAACAAAATAATTATACTATTAAAAAATATAAATTTCTGTAACAATTGTTACAGAAAAATTGGAAAAATCAATTTTATTGTGTTATAATAAATAATATAAGACCACTTGGCGAAATTATCATAAAAAAGAGAATATAGTTTAAAAATAAAATATAAATATAAAAAGTTCTGAATTTAGTGAAATATATGGATATATTACATATGTAAAAAAATTATAATAAAATTATAAATTAATAAATCAAAAAAATCAGTATTTAATTATATAACAAGATTAAAATACGGATAACAATAATTTTGTATATTGTATAGAAAAAACAGAGAGTAAGATAAATAAATCTCCTTACTCTTTCTTATATTAGTAGAGCGAAATATGAAAAATATAATTATTATACCCTTTATATCTAATTTAAATAAGATATAAACAATATCTCAAATAATATGCACATATATAAACGAAATTAAAAGTTCTAAAATAAAACTTTGTTATTAAATCGCACTCGAAAAAGTTTATAATTCTATTATTTAGGAAATTTTGTAAGATAAAAATTATACTTTTATTTATAAAGTAATTTAATTTTAGAGTATTAAGTATAGAAAATTATTAGCAATATTTCATAATATTATATAGTATTTAGTAAATTTAAGTGAGAGGCATTAATTTAAAGGAAATAAGATAATAATCACTAAGAAATTAAAAAAATACAGTTAAAATTAAAAATATAATTAAAAATATCTATATAGAAATCAGGATGAAATCTAAAAAAATATATTATATATTAAAATTTATAGAATTGAGGAAATTAGAATGTATGGTGATAAAAAATATAATAATTTAAACTATTATCTAAGGGAAAAATTTGGGGAAAAGGTATATAAATTATCAATAGATGCAGGATTTACATGTCCTAATCGTGATGGAAAAATTAGTACAAAAGGATGTATATTCTGTAATGAGAGAGGCGCTGGGGATTTCACTGGAAATAGAGGAGATTCAATCTATAAACAGGCAAAAGATCAAATTGAAATGATTAAAAAAAAATCCGATGCAAAAAAATATATTATATATTTTCAAAACTTTACAAATACTTATGATACACCAGAAAAACTAGAAGAATTATATAATACAGCACTTAGAATTGAAAATGTTGTTGGGATTTCAATTGCTACAAGGGCTGATTGTCTTAGTGATGGAGTAATTGATATATTAAGAAAATTAAATGATAAAACAGAATTATGGATAGAGATAGGATTACAGACAGTAAACGATATAACAGCTGTTAAAATTAATCGAGGATATAATTTAGATATTTTTGAAAAAAGGTATAACGAATTAAAAAAATATAATATAAAAGTAGTTATACATTTAATTGCAAATTTATTAGAGGAAACTAAATATGATTTTTTGAAAAGTATAGAGTACATCTCTTCTAAAAAAGTATTTGGTTTAAAAATTCATATGCTATATATTACAAAAGATTCTCCTTTGTTCAAATATTATACAGAAAAACCATTTTATATAATGAATATGAATGAATATAGTGATTTAATAGTAGAATCCTTAAAAATATTAGATAAAGAAATTGTAATACATAGATTAACTGGAGATCCCAATCAAGAAAATTTATTTTTACCGGAATGGACATTAAATAAAAAAGGTGTTTTAAATCTAATAAACAAAAAGATAAATCAATATTTATAGCTAAAATGGACATTTATTTATCTTTTTAAAATAAAAATGATTAAAATATAATCAAAATTGTAAATAATTGAATTAAAATTGCTATATAATTATTTATCAAAACATATATTTAAAAATAAAAATAATAAAAAATAAAGGAGGAGTAAAAGTGAAAAAAAGATTAATTTTGTTTTTAACGGTATTAATGTTAATTGCATTAGCAGGTTGTTTTAATAATAGTGATAAAGATAAAATAAGTGCTAGTAAAGGGTTAATTATTACCGAGTCAAAAGATGGCGTAACAGTAACGACTGAAAAAAAACTTCTTGCTACAGAGATTGAATTAGCAGGAAATTTATTTAATTCTAATGTAGTAATTACAGAGGATTATTTAAATATAATACAGGAAGTAGACGGTAAAAAAGTATTATATATTTCTAATTATGGTGAAGAGAAAAATATAACTTTTGAACTAAAAAATGTAAAACATGGAAAAATAAATTTAGTTAAAGAATTATCAGAAAGTGCAATAATCAGTGATAAAGTGAATAAAAGAAGTGGGGAAAAACTTCTTGGTGATTTTAACGGGGATAATATTGTAAATATGCAAGATTTCTCATTATTTCAAACTAATTTTGGTAAAAATGTAGTTACTTATGATATAGGTCCTGCTACGAAAGGTAGTGGAGATTGGGCAGGAATATTTGCATTTTCCAACGGAGATGGAGTTGTAGGTCTTGAAGATTTAGCTGTATTTGCAGTTAACTTTGGTAAAGAAGCTCCAGAAGAGAAAGTAGAAATAATCGAGGTATCGTCAGTAAGTCTGTCTGTAACTAAAACAAAACTTGAAGTTGGGGAAACAATAAATGCAACTGCTACAATTAGCCCTTCAAATGCTGCAAATAAAACTATTACATGGTCAGTAAGCGATAGTAATGTAATAAGTATAAATGGAATAGATGAAGTTGGGGTAATAACAGCGAAAGCTGCTGGAACAAGTACAGTTACAATTAGAAGTGCAAATGGGAAATCAAACTCTATAACAATTACAGTAGAGAAAAAAGAGGAAGAGAAAATAACAGGTATAGAAGTATATGCAAAATTTTCACATATATGGGCGTGGGGTAAAAATGGTAGTGGTGCGGTAGATGAATTTTCTGCATGGCCAGGTCAAGCAATGGAAGATGCTACAGGAGACTGGAAAAAATGGTATTTTGCTGATGCAAAATCAATAGAATTAATTTTTAGTAATGGTGGAAATGGGAAAACAGGAGATTTAACTATTTCAGAAGAGGGTAGATATTGGTATGTAAATGGTAAATTTGTAACATCAAATCCAGATCAAGATACAGAAGCCCCGAAAGTATCTATATTACCAAAAGCGAAAAAAGAAGAGGGGACAACTTTATATTATGAAGATGCAACATTAAATATAACTTTAGATGTAAAAGATAATCAAGACAGTGCACCAAAAGCGTACTATACAACAGATGGGACAACACCAAGTATTACAAGTACATTGTATACAGGTGCCACAATAGCAGTTACAGATAATATGACTATAAAAGTATTTGCAATAGATAAAGATAATAATAGTACATTAAATAGTTACACATTTAAATTAAATCAAGATACAGAAGCACCAGTTGTAACAGCAAGTCCTGATTCAGGAAGATTTACACAAGGTGAAACAGTAAAAGTAACATTAACAGTGAAAGACAATAAAGATAGTAATCCAAAAATATACTATACAACAAATGGAGACGAACCAATAGAAAACTTCAATTTATTATACAATGGTTCAGTAATTACAGTTACAGATAGACTTACAATTAAAACACTTGCAGTAGATGCTTCAGGAAATAAATCTAAAAAAGATTTTAACTACTCATTTGCAAGTGGTAATGTAACTACAACAAGATTTGATCCACGTCAAGAAAGTATATATTTTCTATTGCCAACAAGATGGTTTGATGGAGATCCAGCTAATACAGTAGGGGATGAATGGTGCTCGTATACAGAAGAAAGAGTTACACCAGGTGGAGCTAACTATATGGCAGATCATGGATTCACAGGACCAGACGATGTGACATGGAGAGGAGACTTTAAAGGTTTAGTAGAAAAAATGGATTATATTAAAGCATTAGGATTTACAGCTATCTGGATAACTCCAGTGGTACAAAATAGAGGGCCTTTATGTTATCATGGTTACCATGGATGGGATTTCACAAGAGAAGATCCACGTTTAGAATCACCAGGATATGATTTCCAAAGAGTAATTGATGAAGCACATGCAAGAGATATGAAAATTTGTCTAGATATTGTTATAAATCACTCAGGAAGATATGGAATTAAGAATTTTGCAGAGGTTCAGTATGCAAGAGATCCAAATATGTATCCTGTACCTGACGGATGGGAAAACTTTAAATGGGACGAAGCTAGATATCAAGCTGGATTACCACAAAATTATCCTAATGGATGGCAATATGACGGCTTAACGTCACCAGGAACGGTAAATGGTAAACCGATAAGTCCGTCAGCATCGTTCACACAAGATGTAAGACCATTTACAGATGCAAATATCGCAAAATATCCAGGACTTACATCACTTGCAAATGGATTCCTTAAATTCCAATGGCCAAGTACTGAATCATACTGTACAACAATAGACGGTAGATTAGATGGGGAAAATAATAGTCTTACTTATGAACAATATAAAACAAGTGCTAGAAGATTGAGAGGGCATAATACAGGATTCCCAACAGGATCAGGTTCTTTCGACAACTTCCCAGATGCACATTTAGATTCATTACATGAAGATTGTCCAGATCTAAATACAGAAAATAAAGATGTACAACAATATTTACTGAATGCATACTATAGATATATAGATATGGGAGTAGATATGTTTAGGGTAGATACTGTAATGCATATACATAAAGAAACATTAAACGAGATGTATTGGCCACAGCTTCTTGCTAGAGCAGAACAATCGAAAGATGCAAGAGGAGGAGCAGATTTCTTCATATTTGGAGAAGTTGCAAACTTTGTAAATAATTTAGACGATAAACCAGCAAGATTACAGCAAAGTCACTATACGTGGGATGAATCAGTTGTAGGTCAAGGAAATAGTAACAACCATTTACTTGATGGAAATAACTATAGAACTCCAGATTATAGTAAAAAAGCTCCAAACGGATCAAGTCCATATCATGTATCTGTAATAGATATTATATCACATAATGGATTCTGTGATGGTGTACAAGGTGCATATGGTAGAGCATTATCGACATCAAGTGCCTATAATGACGCTACATTCCTTACATGGTATACTGATTCACATGACTATGGTCCAAATAAAGGGGAAACTAGATGGGCAGGAGACTTTAAAGCTGCATGGTCAATGCTATTTACTTTTAGAGGGATACCAATAGTATACTACGGTTCGGAAATAAGATTCGCACAAGGAAAACCAAATGACTGGCCAGGTGGCGGTGGTGGCGGTGTTAACATGTCACTTGAAAAAACAGGTAGAGCATATTTTGGAGCTCACTTGGAGGGGACAGTAACTGCAACAGACTTCGGAGAATATACAGCTTCAGGCGCAGTAAATACGACATTATCAAGTGATGAATCACAACATTTAATGAGATTAAATAAAATAAGATTAGCTGTACCAGCATTACAAATGGGGCAATATTCTACTGATGGTTGTAGCGGAGGATGGGCTGCATTTAAACGTAGATATACAGGTACAAACAAAATAACTGGTGAAAAAATTGACTCATATGCAATAGTAGGAGTTGGAGCAGGTTCATATAATTTCACAGGTATTTTAGATGGGAAATATATTGATTGTGTAACAGGAGATGTGAAACAAGTAAGTGGAGGAAGTATGAGCTTCAGTGTACCAGGAGATGACTCTAACCTAAGAGTATATGTATTAGATGGATTAGCAACAAAAGCACCAGGACAAGTAATAACAAAAACAAGCTCATTATACTAATTGAAATATAAAAAGGGACTGTATTATATATACAGTCTCTTTTTTACACATGAAAATCATAAAATGTAGATATTATAATTACGGTTTTGATTTAAAACAAAAGCAAAATCAAAATCAAATCCAAAAATATTAACCGCAAATAACGCAAATTAACGCGAATGAAAAAGAAATGAATTAGCGATTATTAGGGAAAATTGGCGGACGAAAGATAAAAACAAAATTAAAAGCATAATTTTACACGGATACACACGGATTAAATTCCAAAAATATTAACCGCAAATAACGCAAATTAACGTGAATGAAAAGAAATGAATTAGTGATTATTAGCGAAAATTGGCGGACGAAAGATAAAAAACAAAATTAAAAGCATAATTTTACACAGATAGACACGGATACACACGGATTAAATTCAAAAGAAATTAACCGCGAATTAACGCAAATTAACGTGAATGAAAAGAAATGAATTAGCGATTATTAGCGAAAATTAGCGAACAAAAGATAAAAAACAAAATTAAAACATAAAAACGTAGATATTATAATTACGGTTTTAGCTCCCCATTCCGGCGGAAACGGGCTAGGGGATAGGGGAAAAATTCCTTATTATAATACATTAAAACTGGGAAAAGCAAGTTTGACTACTAAAAAAGGCGAACTTGCTTTTTTGCTTTACAAATAAATTTATTAATAAATATAGGAGTTTTTAGAATTTTTAGATTGAATTTTAATTAAAAAACAACATTTATCACAATGTAAAAGGTATTTTCTTAATTTTATATAAAAATATTTACTATATTTACTATATATGATATAATATATGTTAGAGATAGAATTATGAATTTATTTTTAAACTAAAGGGGAGATATAATGAAATTTATAAAAATTATATTTTTGATTTTATTATTAATTACTATTTTTACTGGCTGTATGGATAAGCTGTATAGTTATAATATATATTTTGATCAAAATCCAGAGATAAATATTTTATCAAAAGTATACGATAAAGAAATTGAGATGGCATCAATTGGTAAAATGTATAAATCTAATGATAAATATGTCGTAGCAATAAAATTATACGGTAATTATGACAAAAAGTTATATGATACAGATTGTTTTTATGTAAGTGGTGGGAATTTATATAGAGGTTCTATTAAAGAAGAGACAGATGAAGGTAAGCCAATTTACTTTTATACAAAGATAAAAGGGTATAATTCATACACAGAATATGGAATTGATAAACTTAAAGTAAAATCTGAAAAATTGAAAAAAATATTTAAAAAAGAAGATGAAAAATAGAAAATATAATAATATAATTGGAATTATATTGTAAATAAAAATCAACTATGAGGTGATATAAATGGATAATTTTGAATTGGAAGATCTAACAGAAGATATAAAAGATGATCTTATTAGAGCGGTAAAACAACAGATAAATTCTGAAGAAACACTATATGTAAGAACAATATATAATGAGTTAATAAAAAAAGGTTATAGTGAAGAGGATATACTAGATAAAATAGCAGAACAGTTACAAGAAATAATAGAAAAAATGGTAGATAAAGATGTAGAATTTGATGAAGAGGGATATAAAGAAAAATTAACATCATTAATATAAAATATTATATAAAGGTAAGTGATATTAGGTGAGTATAGGAAATAGATATATTAAATTAAAAAATAATATTCCAAATAATGTAACTATTGTTTTAGCAGCTAAAACACGTACAGAAAATGAGATAATAGAGGCAATAGAAGCTGGTGCAACACATTTTGGGCATAATTATGTACAAGAAGCTATAAATATGTATCCTAATTTAGAAAAATACAATGATAATATTAATTGGCATCTAATAGGTGCTTTACAGAAAAATAAAATAAATAAAATTTTACCAGTGGTTAATACAATTCAAACAATAGATTCTATTAAGTTATTAGAAGGTGTGAATTCTAGAGCAGAAAAAATAAATAAAAAAATAGATATATTTCTTGAAATAAATAGTGGATTAGAGGAGAATAAAGCTGGTATTTTACCTAACTATGAAACTATAAAAACAATTGCAGAATTAGTACCAAATTATAACTTTATAAAACTAAAAGGGATAATGACAATGGGTAAAATTACAGATAATAAAACTGAGATTAGAGATTGTTTTAAACGGACAAAAGAGATATATGATGCATTAAATAGCAAAATAAAAAATATTAATTTAGAAGTACTTTCTATGGGGATGAGTGATTCTTATGAAATTGCTATTGCTGAAGGTAGTAATATGATCCGTGTTGGAACAATGATTTTTGGAGCTAGAGAATATAAATAGTTAATAAAGAACTTATTAATAAAAAACTACATAGAATATAATTAATATTTATAAGCTAATATAAGGAGGATATTATGTTAAAGCATATTGTAATGTGGAATATAAAAGAGGAGTGTTTTGGAAAAACTAAAAAAGAGAATTTAATTGAGATGAAAAAGATACTAGAAAATATGGATGGGAAAATCGATGTTTTAAAAAATATTGAAGTGGGAATTAATATGGAAAAAGCATCAGACAAAAATTATGATATAATACTAATTACCGAATTCAATAAATTTGAAGATTTAGCAACTTATGATAAACATCCAGAACATGAAAAAGTAAGAGAATTTGTTAAACAAGTAGCTATAGAAAGAGCTGCAATAGACTTTGAATATTAGTCAAAAATAGGGAGGGAAGTCACAATCTGTGACGAGTAAAAATGATAGAATTAGGAAAAAAACAGTTGTTAAAAGTAAATAGATTAGTAAGTTTTGGAGCATATCTTGGTGATGGAATAGAGGAAGTTCTTCTACCAAATAACCAATTTGATGAAAGCGTCAAAGAGGGAAACGAGATTGAGGTGTTTATATATAAAGATTCTGAAGATAGAATAATTTCAACAAAAAAAGAACCAAAAATAAAAATGGGTGAGTTAGCAATACTTAAAGTTGTGGATAAAAATGATTTTGGTGCATTTCTAGATTGGGGATTAGAAAAAGATCTTTTTTTACCATTTAAAGAGCAAACTGCAAAAGTAGAAAAAGATAGAGAATATTTAGTATCACTTTATGTTGATAAAAGTGAGAGATTATGTGCAACAATGGATATATCAAGATTTTTAGCTTCTGACTCAGAATATAAAAAAGATAATGAAGTAGAGGGAATAATCTATGAAATCAGAAGAGAGATAGGTATATTAGTGGCAGTTGACTCTAAATATTTTGGTTTAGTTCCAAGAAATGAATTTTTCGATAGCTATAGAGTTGGGGATATAATTAGTTGTAGAGTTATTAGAGTAAGAGAAGATGGAAAATTAGATTTATCACCAAGACAAAAATCTCATATTCAAATGAAAACAGATTCAGATATTATTTTTGAAAAACTAGAGAAAAATAATGGATATCTACCTTTTAGCGATAGTAGTTCACCAGAAGAGATAAAAAAAGAGTTTAAATTAAGTAAAAAAGCATTTAAAAGAGCACTTGGAAAGCTTTTTAAAGAAGGAAAAATTGTAATTAATGATGATTATATAAAAGCAACAGGAAAAAAATAACCTATTAATAGGTTATTTTTTTATTAAATTTAATATAATGATATATGTTTTTAAATATTATAAAAATTAATTTAAGGTAGTTTTCATACTAAACTTTAATAGTAAATAAATTTTTTAATAAAATTAGAAGGAAAAAAAATAAGATAAGGTATATTATATATATTACAATACTAGGGGGGAGACTATGAGGAATTTAAGTATAAAATTAAAGTTAATAATTTCATTTGTTGTTACAATAATTTTTATGTTACTATGTATATTATTTTATTCCTTATATATCGTTAATATAAAATTTTTAGATATAAAGAAAAATCTTACGTACAATCTCTTGAGGTGCTACATGATGATATAAACTCTAGTATTAAAACAAGAACAGATGAGCTTGTAGATGCAAAAGAACATGAAGTAAACTTAGTATTAAGAACTGCAAGTAATGTCTCAAAGCATGTTATACGTGCTGAAACAGATAATTTTATAAATAGAATGAAGGTAATAGCAGAAAAAGATGATGTTCGGAATGCTATTATTAATCAAATGTTTAAATCAGGTACAATAAAACAAAGTGGGAAAGAGTATTTTCAAGAATTTAAAAAGAGTAACTCTAAATTTAAATATGTATACATATTAAATGAGCAAAAAACTTCTGCTTGGGATGGTCAATTGGATGTTGGATTAGAAATATTTGATATAAAAGGAAATATTAAAGCGCGAACAGGTGTAAAAAAAGAGTTTCGTGAAAATGATAATTCTGATTTTATTCAAAAAATACTGAATATAGAACTTTATACGGGCTTAGAAGTGTTCGTATCAAATAAAGATGGTATAGGCATAAAAATGTATACTAATATAAGCGATGGAATTAGTGCACAAAATAAAGGTGGAATTATCGGTACAATAGTTTTAGGATCAAGCTTTGCTGATTTATTAAGAGATCATACTGGATTGGATATTATTATATATAATAAAGATAAGTTTTTCTCAACATCTTTTTTTGATAAGGGGAAGAGATTAAATTTTAGAAATCGAGAAGATTTATATAATAAATTTGTAAATAAAGAAATTACAGAAAATTTTGAAATAATGAAAATTGATTTATCTGAGAATAATCAATTTTATAAATTATATTATACACCGATTATAAGTGTAAATGAAGAAGTTGTCGGAATGATAGC
>JAAYPW010000040.1 GCA_012519615.1 Fusobacteriota bacterium | reverse complement strand
TTCTTTCAAAATAAAATATAATAAAAAACGTAATTTCAAATATGCACAATAAAATACCCGTTTTTTTAAACGAATTTTTGTATAAATTCAAAAAAAAAAGGGCACATGCAATGTGCCCCTACAAAATCGTGTTACGTAAATTGTGATTTTTAAACGGGAATTTATTAAAAAAAAAACAGCGATAACATCATAAACAATTTAATCTACGTATATCCATAACAAAAACTAAATATAATTTAATACGAATTCTTCTTTAAATAAGTAAAAAGGCCCAAAAGAATAATCTTTTGAGCCTTTTTTTATTAAAATTTAGTCTATTTAATGTATTCTCCCATTAATCCGTCTATTTTACTTCCATTTAATACATATACTCTTAAATTTCCTTTTCCAGAACAATTTGCTGTAACTGTAGTACCGTTTTGAATATCTCCAGTAATTACATCAACCCAAGTCCCATTTGGTACACCTGTAAATGTTGCTCCTCCTGAAATTGTAACTAATGCCATACTATCTATACCATCTTTTGTATATCTTCTTTTAAATGCTGCTACTCCACTATTATTTATCCCTTCTGTTGAATATTGCCCTTTTTGTAATGCTGGTATCTCTCTTCTTATTCTATTTAAAGCCATTAAATGTTTTGATACAGGATTATTTAAAGCATTTGCCATTGCTCCAGTTGCATTTGACCATATTCCAAAGTCAGTAGTAGTCACACTTCCTTCTATTTCATCACCGAAATATGCTCTTCCGCTATTTGCTAATGCTAATTTATTTGGATCACCATCAACTGGCATACCTGCTTTAAATTGAATTTCACTTCCATAATATAAAGTTGGTATTCCTCTAAAAGTAAACATTAATGATATATTTTCTGCCCAAGCTTCTTTTCCTCCTGCATATCTTTCTCCAGAAGTAGCTGGTCCATAGTCATGCGAATCTACATAAACTAAGTTATAAGTAGCATCATTATAGTATTTATCATTCCCTTTTACATTATACGCACTTCCTGCATCAGAGAAATTCACATGCATATGACAATCAATTACGCTAAATCCTGATGCTTGAGAATAATTTGGTTCACGGTATGTATTTCCATCTAATAAATGGTTGTTTGATTCAGGTTGTCCTTGTACACCTCTTGCCATTTCTGCATCATATCCCTCTTTTGCTGCTATAACGTCATCAGAACTATATGTATCTCCAATTCCTGAGCTTACAGAATTTGCTCCCTCTTTCCAAGTATAAAATGGTGCTGATAATGGAGCTACCCCTTTATTCCATACTTCAAATATTTTCGTTAGAACTTCTCCCGCCATATAGAAATCGTCCCCACCGGCTTTTTTAAATGCTGGTGCAAAATGTCTATTTATCATTACTCTACTTATATGTTTAGCAGTATCTACTCTAAAGGCATCTACTCCCATTTCGATATATTTAGTATATGTATCTATTAAATAATCTTGAACCTCTTTACCTTCTGTATTTAAATCTATACAGTCCGGATGAATTGTTCCAGATTGACAAGTATAATCTTCCCAGTTTTTTAAGAAATCTGTATGATAATATTTAGGGTCATATAA
>JAAYPW010000002.1 GCA_012519615.1 Fusobacteriota bacterium | reverse complement strand
TGATAAAATGCACCAATAAGATTTTTACCTTTTGGATGATTTACAGCAACTTTACCACCTACACTGGCATCTACCTGTGCTAATAAAGAAGTTGGTATCTGTATAAAATCCAATCCCCTCATAAATGTAGCTGCTACATATCCTGTAAGATCACAAACTACCCCACCACCTAGTGAAATCACTAGCGATGATCTATCAAAATTATTTTCTATCATATAATCGTATATTGGTAAAACTGTATCTATCTTTTTATACTCTTCACCATCTATAATTTCATAGAAATATACATCTTTCGATTCTTTTTGTAATATTGTAACAAATCTATCTTTATAAATTTTCCCTATTGTATCATTTGATATAACTAAAATTTTATCATATTTTTTAGTATAATCTGTTATTTTATCAAGTATATCATGTCCAATTACTATATCATAGCTATTTTTTCCTAATAATACTTCTACTTTTTCCATTTCATCTCCATCCTCTAATTAGTTATATATATTTTCTTAATCTCAGAGCTTACTTCCATAATGCTTTTGTTATCTGTTGTGATTATATGATCAGCACTACCTTCATAATATTTTTTTCTAAATTCTAGCATCTCTTTTATCTTCTCTAATGGATTCTCTACTTTTAATAATGGTCTATCTGTTTTATTTTTCACTCTATCATATATAGTCTCTGCACTTGCATTCAATAGAAAAACTACAGAATTTTGTTTTAAATAATTAATATTTTCCTCTTTTAATACTATTCCTCCACCAGTTGATATTATTGTATTGCTAAAATTTAAACAATCTTTTGCAATTTCAGTTTCTATATTACGAAAATACTCTTCACCGTATTTTTCGAAAATTTCATTTATTTTCATATTCATTTTACTTTCTATCATTTTATCTGTGTCTACTATATCCATTTCCAGCATTTTTGCAAGTGTTTTACCTATTACACTTTTACCTGCACCCATAAAACCAACCAATACTAAATTTGACTTCATATTCCCTCGTCCCTTCCTAATATCATTTTTAAAATAGATCTTCTATATTTGTATTGCTTTCATTTTTTATTAATTTATTCTCTACATTATTAGAATCTTCTGTTTTCTCATTATCACAACACATTCCCTTATCATTTTTTAGATCTTTATATATATATGCAAATACATACACCATCATAACTATAAAAAAAGATTGCCATAAGAAATAAAAATGTTTAAACATCTCAAATCCCTCTAACGAATATATTTTTACACTAAATGAATTTAAAAGTATATCAATAGGAGTTAATCCTGTTTCAAGAATTAACTCATTATTTATCATTTTATACAGTATATATTTTATAAAAAATTCAATAAAATACATTACCCCTAAATATACAACAAATATTCCCAAAATTTTAAAGAAATTTCCTCTAGTAATAACAAAGCTTCTAACTAGTCCTGTAACAATATCTTTTTTATCTTCTACAATAGAGTAAAACATAAACATAGAACGGATAAATATCCATACTAATAATGATACTAAAACTATATTTAAAACCACCATAATTGCAAAAATATAATTTGGATTTTCAACAAAAAAATCTATTTCACTAATATTTAGTTTTATTTTTGAAAATATATTAGTTATCCCTATTTTAGCAAAAATTGAAGTTGCCAATAATATGATAAAAAAACAAATAAACCATACAAAAAATAAAAATAGGTTCGCTATATGTTCAATAATTTTTGTTTTTAAAGATTCATACTTATTATCATATGCATTAATTGCAGAAGCTAGCATAACATATAGATAAAATGCATATAATATTAGAATAATAAAAATCATTATATAAACTTCTAGGCTCCCTTTTATTATTATCCCAGCTACAGAAGTTAAATTAAGCTTAAAATCATCACCTAATAATTTTATAGAAAAATTTGATATAGGAAACGAGACTAAAAAAGGGAAGATAATAAAAAATATAAATCTTATAAACCTAGTTTTTATTGTGTCCAAAACAAATTCAAATGAATTTCCAAGCATAATC
>JAAYPW010000039.1 GCA_012519615.1 Fusobacteriota bacterium | reverse complement strand
TTTTAGTTTATTCTATTTCAGTATATATTTCTACTTCAATTCCTGCTTCTTTTAATATTTGTAATGCTAATTCGTCTGGATATGGATTTCTATAAATTATTTTCTCTATACCTACATTTATAAGAAGTTTCGAACAAGTTATACAAGGTTGATTTGTAATATAAATTACACCACCTTTTAGAGATATTCCATTTTTAGCTGCTTGAACAATACAATTTTGTTCTGCATGTATCCCACGACATAATTCCTGTCTCTCACCTGATGCAATATTCATCTTATCACGTAAACATCCTATATCTAGACAATGAGGTACATTAGATGGAGCGCCATTATAACCTGTTGCAAGTATTTGTTTATCTTTAACTACAACAGCACCAACTCTTCTTCTAATACAAGTAGACCTAGTCGATACTAGATCTGTTATATCCATAAAATATTTATCCCAACTTGGTCTTTTCAAAACATCTCACCTCGTTATAATTATATTTCATCCAATCCTACAAGTAAGTCCTCATCTAGTTCCAAAGTTTCTAGTTCACCTAAATCTTCTAGATTAAGCTCTTCCAATTCCATTTCACTTTTATTATCATCTGATCTGCCATTTTCTTCCATACCCTCTTTAGAATATGTCACGTAAAAACTATTTTCAGTTTTATTATAGAAAACTTCCTCAATTTCTAAAATTTTATCTTCAATATCTTTATAAGAATCATTTTCCCTATTTTCAGTAGTGTTTATAATGCCAAGCTGAGCTATAATCATAGAATAATTGTTTTCTTCCCCATCTTTATCCTTAAATGTAATTACACCTTCTTTTGTTTTTTGTCTATACAGAGAGAGTATCTCTATATCAAATCCATCTATAAATTTTTTAGAAAAATCTTCTGTGTATTCAGGATCTGTGATTAATATAAAGTTAGTTTCACTTAAATGCATTAAATTATATTTTTTTATATTTAACTCCTCTATTACATCATTTGCTGTTTCTAAGACTATAGTTATAATTGCCTCCAAACTATTTAATCCAAATTTTATTTTGTACGGCTCTGTATTTTTTAAGTTAATTGAAACTATTCCAAAAATTTCTTTTCTATCCAATTTTTCATTAATTAGAATCATCGTTTCCATTAGACCTTTTAATCCTGTAAGAGGATTTACCATTCTATTATCTAGTGAACTTTCCCAAATATATGATTTCATTAAGTTTATCTCTTTTGCTAATTCACCTAATTCATTCTTAATCCCTAATTTAATATCATGTGTTAGATCACCTTTTCTTATTTTCTTAACTTCATTTACCAAAGTTGAAATTGGATTATATATTCGGAAATAAAGTAATATTGTCGTAAATAGAATAATTAATAATATGCTAATAATCGCCGTCCCTACATTTGACACCATCGATTTTTTATACTTAAATTCTATCCCTTTAGAGTTTATTTTATATTCAAAGAATCCTATCATATTGTCATTATCGTATATTGAAAATATATAACTAAAATATTCCATATTGTTTTTTTTATATGTTTCTAATAGTAATTTCTCCTTTTCCAATCTATTTATAAAATTTTCGGGATAATCTTCAAATAAAGTTCCTATTTTATCGTAATTTGTAGAGGAAAAATATATAATTTCATCATTGTTTTTCTTATAAACTGTAAGTTCATCTATACTGTTATCTGAATGCTTATTAATATGATCTTTTAAGTTCATAATTAAAATCTGAATATCCCTAATATTACCACTTTTAAGATTATTTCTAGCGATTTCTCTAAGTATTACACTTTGATCAGAAATATTATTAGATATACTTTCTAATACAATGCTCTTTTGATTAGAAATGTTTATAAATGTAAGAATTGCAAAAAATACACTTATAATGATTATTGTCCCTAATAAAAAATCTAATAATATTGTATTATATATCTTGTTCAATAGAAATTCACCGCCTTTACACAATTATTTTTGTCTAATCTCTATATCTACTGGTGACCCATAAAATCCAAACGCCTCTCTTAATTTGTTTTCGATATATCTAAGGTATGAGAAGTGTACTATTTCAACGTCATTTACAAACAGCGCAAACTTTGGTGGTGCACTACTTATTTGAGTAATATAGTTTAATTTTAAAGCACGTCCTTTTCTTGTAGGTGGCGGATTTAATAAAATTGCTTCTCTAAATACATGATTAAGTACACCAGTTGTGACTTCTTTATTATATTCTTCAAACATTTTCACAGCTTTATCAATTAGATTTAATACCCTTGTCCCCTCTAATGCAGATATAAATTCAAATGGTGCATAGTTTAAAAACTGAATAAATGTTCTCGCAACTTTTTCATAAGAATGTGGTGTGTGTTCATTTTTATCTACTAAATCCCATTTATTAATAGTTATTATTACAGGTTTTTTCTCCTCGTGTGCAATTCCAGCTATTCTTTTATCTTGTTCTGTAATTCCCTCATTTGGATCTAATAATAGAAAGCAGACGTCAGCTCTTTTTATAGCTTTTATACTTCTAAGTACGCTATAATACTCAAGATCCTCTTCAACTTTTGATTTTCTTCTAATTCCAGCAGTATCTATAATTGTAAATTTATTTCCATTATATTCAAATTTCGTATCAATTGCATCACGTGTTGTACCTGCAATGTCACTAACTATAGTACGCTCTTCCCCTACAATTCTATTAACTAGTGAAGATTTACCTACATTTGGACGACCTATTACAGCTATCTTTAATCCCTCATCTTCATATTCGTTTTCTAAAGAATCAAATTCTTCTACAATTTCATCAAGTAAATCTCCTATATTTTTAGTATGTTCTGCAGATATTGGCACAATACTATGAAATCCAAGTCCATAAAACTCATATATATCATGTTGTTCTTCGTCAAAATTATCAACTTTATTAACTGCTAAAATTACAGTTTTTTTAGTTTTTCTAAGTACATTAGCAACCTCATCATCTAATAAAGTAATTCCTTGTTTTACATCCACTACAAATACAATAATATCCGCTTCATTAATTGCAACTTCTGCTTGTGATTTCACTTTACTCATAATAAAGTCTTTTGTATTTGGTTCCAACCCACCAGTATCCACAAGTACAAACTCTTTTCCTAGCCATTCTGTTTCTCTATACAGTCTATCTCGTGTTACCCCTGGTTCATCTTTTACAATTGAAATTCTATCACCAACTAATTTATTAAATAATGTCGATTTTCCTACGTTTGGACGTCCAACTATTGCAACTATTGGTTTCATTATTTTCTTCCTCCTATTTTTCTTACAACAATGTCTTTTTGTATTATTTTTTTATTAGTATCTTTCTCTACAAATATTTTTTTCCTAGTAAATGGATCCATCTCAGTATAATACATTAAAGTAGAATATGTAGAAGGTGTAGGTGTAAATATTTGTATCTGTTCCGGATTTATTCTTAACTCTTTATTCACGAAATTTTTAAGAGCTAACATATCTTTTTCATCACAATTTGGATGTGCTGCAATTAAATAATATGTTAAAAATTGTTTCTTATTCTCTTTTCTATTTATCTCGTCAAAAGTATCCTTAAATAATTTTAAATTCTCCTTAGTTGGTTTTCCCATTTGCGATAATACTTTGTCCTCAGTGTGTTCTGGTGCAATTTTCATCTGACCTGATATATGATGTTTTATAATAGTTTCTAAATATTCTCTACCATATTTTTTATCATCTAAGATCATATCATATCTTATTCCTGAAGCAATAAACGCTTTTTTTACATTTTTTATATCTCTTATTTTTTCAAGCAAGTTTAACTGTTTTTTATGATTAATGTTTAATTTGCTACATTTTTTTGGGAAAATACATCTTTTTTCCTTACAACTTCCATATTTTATCTTTTTATCACACTCTACATTATACATATTTGCAGTTGGTCCACCCACATCATTTATATACCCTTTAAAATCTTTCTTTTTAGAAATTATATTTGCCTCTCTTAATATAGATTCCTCACTTCTATTTATAATTAATCTCCCTTGATGAACTGCTATTGCACAGAAATTACATTCACCATAACATCCACGATGACTAGTAATAGAGTTCTTAATAGTTTCTAGTGCTTTCACCTCACCTTGTGCTTTATAATATGGATGCACATCTCTTTCATAATCAATATCATATACATAGTCCATCTCCTCTTCAGTAAGTGGTAATGCTGGTGGATTATGAATTAAATATCTGTGTTCATCATTTTGTTGAAAAAGTCCTTTACTATTTATTGCATCGTTATTTAAATAAAACATATTAAACATATCTATAAATTCTGTTTTACTATTTTTTACACTATCGTAACTAGGTAATTCTATATAATCATCTTTTTTTTCTTTTGAAATATAACAAATTCCACGTGTATCTTCATATGATTTCCCATTTTTTAAATTTTCTGCTAATTCTGTAATTGGTTTTTCTCCCATACCATATATTAATATATCTGCTTTTGCATCAAATATAATAGATCTTCTTATATTATTTCCCCAATAATCATAATGCGGAACTCTTCGAAGACTGGCCTCTATACCACCTATTACAATTGGTTTTGTGTTTTTAAAATATTTTCTAATTAAATTGGAATATACAATAGTTGCACGATCTGGTCTTCTATTATTTACTCCACCTGGTGTGAAATCATCATTATTACGTCTTTTTTTCGTTGCAGTATAATTTGCCACCATTGAATCGACTAAACCAGCTGAAATTCCCCAAAATAATTCTGGTTCCCCTAATCTTGTTATATCGTCATCATCTATATTAGGTTGAGCTATTACACCTACTTTATACCCCTTCAATGTAAGTAGATTTCCTAATATAGCAATCCCATTATAAGAACTATCAATATAAGTATCACCACTTATAAGAATTATATCTAATTTTTTATATCCTTTTTTTTTCATCTCTTCTTTTGTAGTAGGTAGAAACATTTTTCTCCTCTTTCTATATTTTTTCATACTTCTTACCTTATTATACTATATTTTGAAATAAATAACAATAAATTTGATTAAATAATCAGATTAATTGTTTATAATAATATTACATCTATAAATTTATATAAACATACGTTTTTTCAGAAATTAGTGTTATTTCTCCTAAATAATTTATATTTTCATTATAAATAATTACATATAAAAAAAGCCCTTATTCTCAATTAAAATATGTATTATGTTTTTTATATTTTGATTTTTCTATCTTTTCTAAATTATGCATTTAATGCGTGTTCGAATATTTTTTTCAATATAAAATCCTCTTACTTTTTTTATCGCATAATTAATGTATAATTTTTATTTTTGTTTTATTGCTTATACTATATATAATCCTTATATTATAAATTTGCAAGAAATCTTATTAATATTTTTTATTTTTTTCGTTCTATAATCGTGCGTAATATGATTTTTCAGCAGATTTTTTTGTATTACAACATAAAAAATGGGGGGGTAAAGTACTTTATTCGTTTATTTTTATCAATGTTTTCAACACTTTGAGTAGATATGTATTATGTTTTTTTATATTTTTATGTAAAAAACGTTAATATCATAATTACGGTTTAATCCGTGAAAATCCGTATAATCCGTGTTTATCCGTGGTAAAGATTTATATTTTCTTTTCATTCGCGTTAATTTGCGCTATTCGTGGTTAAAATTTGATTTTGATTTTTCTATTCCGTGCATTACTTTTTTTCTAAAAAAAGTAACTAGCTTTTTAATTAAAAAATTCATATAAAAAAACTGGTTAAGAATTTAATCCCAACCAGCTTTTTTGATCTTAATTTATACATTATAGATTATTTGGTAGCATATTTATTTTTTTATTTTACATTTTCCGGCATAACCACAACCACCGCAGTGTCCTCCACCTTTTTTAAAGAATTTTTTATAGAATCCCCAACCTGCGTATATAGAGATTGCAATTACTATTGCTAATACTATTATCGTTTTTAGCATTTTAAACACCGCCTTTTACATAAGTAATGTTTGAACCAGGCTCCCTAATTGATATATAATCACAGAAACTATATACGGTACAATTGTCATTACTGCAACTATAATCCACATCATCTTTTGTCCCATCTCTTGTTTAACAGCTGCTAAAGTTACTACACAAGGTACAACTAAAAGGATAAATGCCATAAATGAGTACGCTTTTAAAGGCCCTTTACTATCATTTTCCCATATTTTAGATGTTGCTGTAATTATACCCTTAACTTCCTCCTCTAACTCCTCTTCATCTGGTGTTACGAATTGGTTGCTTATATTGAAACTTACCATTCCAATTACAGAATCTTTTGCAGCTATAGCAAAATCTCTAACTTGGTCGTAAGTATCTCCCCAAAATGTTGTTTCTTCCTCATCCTCTTCTGATTCCTCTATTGTTAATACTTGTCCTAAAAATCCTACTACAACTTCTTTTGCAGCAATACTTGGAGGTATTGCTGCTACCATTTCCCATCTATCAGCAAATCCAACTGGCGCAAATACTGGTTTTATAGCTTTTGATACAGTTGCTAAATATGAAGACTGTGTATCGCCACTATTTGGGAAATAAGTTAACGCCCATAATACTATTAATACCGCTAAAATTACTGTTGTTGCTTTTTTTAGATACTCTAATGTTCTTCTATAAGCTGATCTCCATATCATTTTAAAACTTGGAATTCTGTATGGAGGTAACTCAATTAACAGAGCTTTTTCTTCAGATTTAAAGTAATCAAACCTTTTGAAAATAAGTCCAATTAATATTGCAACAACTATCCCTAACATATATAAACTAAATACAATTAA
>JAAYPW010000038.1 GCA_012519615.1 Fusobacteriota bacterium | reverse complement strand
GATGAATTAAGACATGCTGATATGGTTGCAGAAAGAATTCTACAACTAGGTGGGATACCTATTCTTTCACCTTCAGAATGGTTAGAAAAATCAAATTGTGGGTACGCTACACCTGATGATCCACATGTCCTTGAAATATTAAGACAGAATATTGAAGGGGAACAATGTGCTATAAGTGTTTATAAAAAAATAATGGATATTACCAAAGATAAAGATGAGATTACTTATCAACTTGCGCTTCAAATAATGGCAGACGAAGTTGAACACGAAGAGGATCTAGAAGCTTTAAAAGAAGATTTGGATATTATGAAAAAGTCTAAAGAAAAATAAAAAGGGGGAAATTTAAGATGGAAAATAATGTAGTAACTACAATGCCAAGAATTGGAGAAAAAGCACCAGCTTTTAAAGCTGTAACAACACAAGGGGAGATCGATTTTCCTAAACAATACGAGGGAAGTTGGGTAATATTATTTAGTCACCCTGCAGACTTTACACCTGTATGTACATCAGAATTTATGGCTTTTGCAACTTTACAGGATAAATTTGAAGAACTTAATTGTAAACTTGTAGGTCTATCAGTGGATGGATTATATAGTCACATTGCATGGCTTAGAACAATTAAAGAGAAAATCGAATATAAAGGGATGAAAAATGTAGAAGTTAAATTCCCATTAATAGAAGATATCTCTATGAATGTTGCTTCAAAATACGGTATGATTCAACCCGGGGAAAGTAATACTCAAGCTGTTAGAGCTGTATTTGTAATCGATCCAAAAGGAATAGTTAGAACTGTATTATACTACCCGCTAAGTCTAGGTAGAAACTTTGATGAGTTATATAGAATCGTTGTTGCACTTAAAACAGCAGATGAATTTAAAGTGGCAACACCAGCAGATTGGAGACCAGGTGACGAACTTATTGTACCTACAGCAGGTTCTTGCGGAGTAGCTCAAGAAAGAGTAGAAAATAAAGATCTAAAATGTTATGATTGGTTCTTCTGTACTAAAAATATTGATGAAACAACTATTATGGATAAAATTAAAAAATAAGAAGTTAGGATTAATAGCAACCATAATTTTGGTTGCTATTTTCCAAAAATAATGAAGCGAAATTATATTGAAAAATTTGTTTATTAGACCGTTAAATCTATAATATTAATTTTAATTTATAATTAAATAAATTTTTTAATTATAAAAATTAGAAGATTATAATTAAATTTATATTAAACAATTATAATAAAGTTTTTGTTTAAAATAACTATAGATATAATTATTGCTATTAATCCAAATATTAATATAATAAATATAATATAAAAGTTTATATATTAGTTTATTATAAAAGTATGAATCAATAGTATAAATGAATTTTTATTAAATATATTATATTTTATCTTGAAAAAAATATGTAAATATTGTATAATGATTTTAATGAATAAGGGAATATATCTTAAATAGTAAAATTATAGGGAGTGAATCAAAATGGTAATCGTAATGAAAACTGGAGCAACAAATGAACAAATTGAAACGGTAATAAAAAGAGTAGCTGAATTGGGAATGAAACCTCATACAGTAAAAGGGGAAGAAAAAACAATAATAGGTTGTGTAGGAAATGATGATATATTAAGATCACATCCTATTGAGCAATTTGAAGGGGTGGAAAGTGTGCAAACAATAACTAAACCATATAAATTTGCAAGCCGTGAATTTAAAAAAGAGGACACTATAATTGATGTAAAAGGGATCAAAATTGGTGGAGGAAATTTTGCAGTAATGGCAGGACCTTGTTCTGTTGAAGGGGAAGAGATGATGTTCTCAACTGCTAAAATGGCAAGTGAAGCAGGAGCTAGAATATTAAGAGGAGGAGCATTTAAACCAAGAACAAGCCCGTATGATTTCCAAGGACTAGGTGAAGAGGGATTAAGATATATGCAAAATGCAGCTAGACAGTATAATATGGCTGTTGTTACAGAAGTTATGGATGTTAGAGAGATTGAATTAATAGATAAATACGCAGATATGTTCCAAATAGGTGCCAGAAACATGCAAAACTTCTCTTTATTAAAAGAAATTGGTAAAACACAAAAACCTATTTTATTAAAAAGAGGGATGTCATCAACAATAAAAGATTTATTAATGGCAGCTGAATATATTATTGCTGGCGGAAATAATCAAGTTATATTATGCGAAAGAGGGATAAGAACTTTTGAAACATATACGAGAAATACAATAGACATGAATATTATACCTTCTGCTAAAGAGTTATCTCATTTACCAATAATTCTTGACCCAAGTCATGGAACAGGTAAAAGAAGTTTAGTTACACCAATGGCATTATCAGGATTAGTTGCTGGTGCAGATGGTCTTATGATAGAAGTTCATCCGCAACCAGAGGTAGCATTATCTGATGGTCCACAATCATTAAGATTTAACGAATTCCAAGAGTTAATGGAAAAAGTTAAAAAATATCTTGAATTTGAAAACAAAAGAATAGGGTAATTAACATAAAACATAAAAATAGTCGCTAATCTTAGCGACTATTTTTATAATAAAAACTCACAAAAGTATTTAAAATATGATTAAAAATTATATAATAAAAAAAGAATGTGAAAAAAATGGTAAAAAGTAATTATATTATAAAAAAATTAATGATTTTAATTTTATTATTCTTAATATTTTCTATTAATTTAATGGGAAATACCAACTATAATTATGATGAAATGTGGAAAAAAGTTGATAACAATTTAAAAGAAAGTAAATTAAAAGACGCTATATTAGATGTAGAAACTATATATAATAAATCTAAGGATGAAAAAAACGATTCTCAATATTTAAAATCAATTATATATCAAATGAGATTTATAAATGACATTGAGGAAGATGAAATAAACAAAATACAAAAAAAATTAAAATTAGAAATCGATGCATCAGATACTCCGGTAAAAAACATATTACATTCAATGCTTGCAGAGGTTTATTGGTCTTATTATAGAAATAATTTATATAGTATAGTAGATACAAATTATTATGACGAGAATAAAAATGATGATATAAGAACTTGGAATAAAAGTCATTTAATAGAAAATATTGTTAAAGAATATGAGTTATCTTTGGAAAATTCGGATAATTTATTAAAAGAAGATATAAAAAAATATACAAATATATTAACAAAAAATAATAATATAAATGAAAAATTAAGACCAACTTTATATGATTTATTGTTACATAGAGCAGTTGATTTTTATTTAGATAGTAGATCAAATTTAGTAAAACCAGTATATGAATTCTATATAAGCAATGAAAAATATTTTTCAGATCTAAAAGAATTTATAAATTATAATATAGAGACTGAAGATATATATTCTTTTGATTATAAAGCAATTAGTTTAATTCAAAAAGGATTAATAAATAAATTAAAGCATAATGATAATGAAGAGAGCATATTTGACTTAGATTTAAAGAGGATGAAATTTGTATACAATAGATCAATTATTGAAAATAAAGATAAATTTTATATAAATAGTTTAGAAAAAATGTATAACGATTATATTAATCCAGAAATAAAATCTGAAATTTTATATGAAAGAATTGTATCTCATTATAATTTAGGAAATAAATGGAATATTAATGCTGGAGAAAAATATAGATTTGAAAAACAAGAAGCACTTAAATTATGTGATATCGCAATTAAACAATACAATAAAACAAAATTTTATAGTAATATAGTTCAATTCAAAGAGGAGACTCTTCTTAAAAAAAATATTGAAATAAAAGTAGACACATTTTTAGAACCAAATAAGAAAAATAAAGTATTATTAACGTATAAAAATATTGAGAATATAGAATTTTCTTTATTAAAAATCGATAATAATATTGAAACAATAAAAAAAATAAATAATTATATAGAGGAAAATCAAAAAGAAATAGTTACTAAATCTAAAAAGATAAAAACATATAAATTACCAAAAAACGATGATTTACAAGAGCATAAAGTGGAGTTAATTTTAGATGAAATGGAGATAGGTAGTTATATCCTTATTGTGAATGATTCAGATAATAAAACTAAATCTGATTCAAATGCTTTCGTATATTTAAATGTATCTGCTATATCTTTTATTGAGAGAGGAAATAGTACTGGAAGTAAAGAGTTATTTATTGTCAATAGAACAACAGGGAATCCAATTAAAAACAGTAAAATCAGTATATGGAGTGAAGAATATGATAATAATTTAAGAAAATACATCTTAATAAAAAATGAAAATTCCTTAAAAACAGATGATTTCGGTTACATAGAAATTACTCAAAAAGATACAATTAAAAATAATATTATTATTGAAATTGAGAATGATTTAGATAAAATTTATCTATTTAACAACTATATAAGTCAAAATAAAAATTTAGATTATACTACAAAACATACAAATATATTCACAGATAGAGCTGTATACAAACCAGGTCAAACTGTATATTTTAAGGGGATAAGTTTTACTGTTAATAATAATAATCCTAAAAAAAATGGAATACTTACAAATGAAAATATTAAAATTAGATTTTACGATGCAAATAATAATATTATACTAGAAAAATCACTTATTACAAATGAATTTGGTACATTTCATGGGGATATTATTATCCCAAATAATATTTTAAACGGTCAAATGAGAATATCTAGTGAAAATGGTGAAGCTTATATACAAGTTGAGGAGTATAAACGACCAAAATTTGAAGTTATAATTCAAAATTTAGACAAGGAATATAAATTAGATGATGAAGTAGTAATAAAAGCAATTGCAAAATCATATTCTGGTGAATCAATTGATAATGTAAATTATAGATATAGAGTGATTAGAGAATCACATTTTCCATATAGATCATATTTTACTATACATAATTATTTTAATACAACCGTAACAGAAATTGCAAACGGAAATGGAATAACAAATAAAGATGGTGAAATAGAAATTAAATTCAATGCGGTTCCAGATTATAGTATCTCAAAAGAATTTAAACCAACATTTACATATACAGCATATATAGAAGTTATAGATAAAACAGGCGAACAAATTAAAGCCGAAAAAAATCTAAATTTATCATACGAAAGTATAAATCTAAATTTAGAAATTGATTCGCTTATAAAAAAGGAATCAAATTTAGTAAAAATTAAAACAAGTGCTGATAATTTTAATGAAACAAGCATAGATGTGAATGGCGTAGTTAAAGTATATAAGTTAAAAGATTTTGACACAGTATATAAAGAGAGAATATGGGAAAATCCGGATACATTTATAATAAAAAAAGAGGAACATAAAAAATATTTTCCTAATGAACCATACAATGATGAAGATAAAATTTATAATTTAGATATTATAAAAGAGGTATTTAAAATAAATACTAATTCGGACTCTAAAACTATTAATATAGAAAACATTAGTAAATGGGAATTAGGAATGTATAAGGTAGAGTATATTATTAAAGATAAAAACGGAAATGAAATTAAAACAGAAAATTACTTCACATTATACTCAGATAAATCAGATAAAATTGCAATAAATAAACCTATGTGGGTAGGTGTACCAAAAAAACTTGCAATAAATAATGAAATAGACTTAGTTTTTGGTTCAAATTATAAAAATGTATGGGGAATATATGAGATTATTCATCGTGGAACTGTTATTAAACGGGAGTTTATTTCAATTAATAAAAATTTAAAAAAATTACCTATAAAAGTATTAGATGAATTTCAAGGAAATTTTGGAGTGTCTTTTACATTCATTAAAAATAATAGACTATATAATTTTTCTGAAAATATAGTAGTTCCTTGGGACGAAAAAAAATTAAATATAGAGTTTGAATCGTTTAGAGATAATATTGCTCCCGGAGAAAAAGAGGAATGGACTATTAAAGTTTCGGATAAAACTGGAAATATAACAGAAACAGAGATGCTTGCATTAATGTATGATGCATCATTAGATTCAATTATTAAACATAATATTAATAAGGAAAATTTCTTTAATAATTACTATAATTATTTAAATTGGAGTGGTAGCAACTCATTTAGTTATAAGAGTTCTAGATATTATAACAATTCGTTTAAAACTTATGATATATATAGTAAATCATATGAATCATTAAATTGGTTTGGACTAAACTTTTATCCTATTTATCAAGTAAGAGCAATGGGAATGAAAATGGAAAAAATATCAGCTAATATTGGAATTGTAAGTGAATCAGATAGTGGTAGTGAAAACTCAAAACAAACTAAACAGATAACGGAGAGTAAATCAAAAATTAAAAATTATAAGATTAGAGAAAATTTTAATGAAACAGCATTTTTTTATCCAAATTTAAAATCAGATAAAGATGGAAAAATTATAATTAAATTTAAAGTTCCGGATAGTTTAACAAGATGGCGGATACTAGGATTTGCAAATACAAAAGATCTAAAATATGGATTTGTTGAAAAAGAGTTAACAACATCAAAACAAGTTTCAATAACAACGAATAATCCAAGATTTCTTGTGGAGGAAGATATTATTTATTATCCGATTAGTATAAAAAATAATAATGATGTTGATATTAATGGAACAGTAGAACTAACAATTTTAGATGGATATACTTTAAATGATATTACAAAGGATATTTTAGAAAGCAATAAAATCGAATTTAATATTGAATCAAATTTAAGTAAAGAATTTTTATGGAAAATAAAAGTTCCTAAAAAAGATATGTTAATATTTAGAGTTGTAGCAAATTCTTTAAATCATAGTGATGGTGAAGAAAATCTAATACCTGTACTAAAAAATAGAATTTTAGTTACAGAAACATTGCCAATTAATATTAGAGAAAACGAATCTAAAACATTTAAATTTGATAATATTATAAATAAAGCAGATAATAATATTGATAATTATAAACTTACATTTGAATATACGGCAAATCCTGTATGGGATGTTGTACAAAGTTTACCGTATTTAATGGAATATCCATATGAATCATCAGATAGCCTTTTCTCAAGATATTATGCGAATAAAATAGCATATAATATTATTAGTGCAAATCCAAATATTGAGAGAGTATATAATGTATGGAAAAATAGTAGTGATAGCACAATGTTGATTTCAAATTTAGAAAAAAATCAAGAATTGAAAAAAATATTTCTTGAAGCAACACCATGGTTATTAGATGGTAAAACGGATTCGGATAATAAAAAGAGAATTGCTATGTTGTTCGATAAAAACAAAATGGAACATGAATTAGAGGAATCTCTGAATAAATTATATGAAAATCAACTGCCAAGTGGTGGTTGGGGCTGGTTTAAAGGGATGAGAGAGAATAGATATATAACTCAATACATAGTAACAGGTTTTGCAAAATTAGGAGGTATAAATAATAAAAATGAAAAAATAGATAAAATGATAAAAAATGCTCTTAAATATCTTGATGAAGAGATGTTGGCAGAATATAAATTCTTAAAAAAGAATAATATTGATTTGAATAACTATATACCTGATAAAATCACAGTTAACTACTTATATGCAAGAAGTTTATATAATGAAGGATTTTCTAATAGTGAGATATTTGATGCTTTTAATTACTTTAAAAATCAAATTATAAAAAATTGGAAAGAATATAATTATTATGAAAAAGCAATGATCGCTATAAGCTTAAATAATTATGATAATACTGAACTTGCTGTTAAAATATTAGAATCAGTTAAAGAATATGCACTATATTCTGAAGAATCAGGCATGTATTGGAAACTTACAAATAATACTTATTGGAATGAACTTGCAATAGAAACTCAAAGCATGCTTATAACTGCTTTTGATAAAATCTTAAATGATCAAGAAAGTGTAAAAAATATGAAAGTTTGGTTATTAAAACATAAAGAGGTAAATAACTGGGAAAGTACAAAAGCAACTGTAGAAGCTTGCAGTGCAATAATCAATACAGGAGATAATTGGCTTTTAGAAAGTAAAAAACCTAATATTAAAATTGGCGAGATTGAATTAGATAGTTCAAATCGTGTATCAAAAGAGGAACTAGGTAGTGGATACATTAAAACAACATGGAATGATAAAGAAATTAATTCTAAATTAGGTGAAATAGAGATTAAAAATAATAATAAAATCCCTGCATGGGGAGGAGTTTATTATGAGTACTATGATAAACTAGATAATATTGATTCACATGAAGGTGGAATTAAAATCACAAAAACATTATATAAAGAAAATTATACTGATAAAGGCATTTCATATTCTAAGATAGGATCAGAAGGTATAAATATAGGAGATATTGTTAAAGTAAGAATAGATATTGAATTCGATAGAGATATGGAATATATCCATTTAAGAGACATGAGAGCATCAGGATTAGAACCATATAATGAATTATCAGGATATCAATATAAAAACAACTTACACTATTATAAAACAATAAAAGATTCATCAATAGATATATTTTTTGACTTCATAGGAAAAGGAAAATATACATTTGAATATAATTTAAAGGCAACTCATAAAGGGGAATTTGTAAATGGAGTAGCTAACATACAAAGTATGTATGCACCTGCTTTTTCATCACATACAAAAAATATTAAAATAACTATAAACTAGTAAAATTAGAAACGGGATATATTTTGAAAAATATCCCGTTTTTTTAAAAAAAATTGAAATTTTATGAAAAAAATGATATTATATATAATAAAATTATATAATGAGGTGGTAATAGTGATTCTATGTATAGATATTGGAAATACGCAAATTGTAACAGGGGTATTTTCAAATAGTGGAAAAATTCTGTATAAATATAGAATAGCAAGTAACGATAAATTAACAGAAGATGAATATTTTGTCCATCTTAAAACTCTTGGTGATTTTCATAATATAGCCATACAAAATATTAAAGCTATTGTAATATCATCTGTTGTACCAAATATAACGAATATTTTTCTATATTTATCAAAAAAATATTTTGATGTGGAACCTTTAATTGTTGATTCTAATATTAAATTACCTTTCACCTTCGATGAAAAAATGGAAAATCCAAATCAATTAGGAGCAGATAGAATTGCAAATGTAGTAGAAGCAATGTATCTATATCCAAATGAAAATTTAGTAGTTGTGGATTTCGGAACAGCAACAACTTTTGATGTGATTTCTGATAAAAAATACGTAGGTGGATCAATTTTACCGGGAATTAATTTATCTATAAATGCTTTATTTAAAAGTACATCTAAATTACCAAGAATAAGATTTGATAAACCAGAATCTATTTTAGGGACAAATACTATTCAACATATTAATGCCGGTATTTATTATGGAACAATAGGACAAATTAAAGAGATAATTTTTCAAATTCAAAAATATGTAGAAAACCCTGTAATTATAATGACCGGTGGTTTATCAGAAATGATCTCTTCTGAGATTAATATACCTCATGAGATAAGAGAAGATTTAAATTTAAAGGGATTATTTAGATTATATTTAATGCAAAGTATGAAATAAAAAATTAAAAAGTATGTCAAAGAAAGATATACTTTTTTTATTATAAAAAATAAAGGAAATTCAAAAATAATAAGTATAAGTTATATAATAATGAAAAAATAATTTTAATATAGTAAGGGGTAGTAAAAATGGATAATAAAAATATTATTGATGATATTATTAATAGTGTTGAAAGTAATTCTAATAGTGACTATACTAATGAATTTCTAAACGATTTTCTTCTGGAATCAAAGGAATATATTGATGGAATTGAACAAGATATTCTAGAATTAGAACAAAACCCTGAAAATGATGAAATTATAAACAATATTTTTAGAAATATGCATAGTTTAAAAGGGTTATCAGGATTTGTTGCACAGGTAAACATTGAAAAAATTGCCCATATTACAGAAAATTTGCTTAGCAAATTAAGAAAAAAGGAAATTTTAAGTAATTGTATAATTACAGACCTTATATTAAAATCAGTTGATTATATCTCTAAAATAATTCAAAATTTATCATTAAATGAAGATAATATGTTTATTGATGAAGTTGAATTGCATCTAAAGGATATAGATGCAATATCTAATGAGAATAAAATCACTGAAAACTTAAAAATTGGTGAGATTTTAGAAAATGATCTAAGAATAAATAAAAAAGAGATAGATAAAATTCTTTTTATGCAAAAGAATAAGTATCCAAATCTTAAGTTTGGGGAAATTGCTATACTTGAGAAAATATTAACATGTGAAGAGGTAGCAGAAGGGCTAGAAAAACAACTAAATTTATTTGTAAAAAAACATAAGTATAATATGATTGAAAATACTCCTAAACTTGGAGAAATTTTAAAAGAACATAATGTCTTAACTGATGAAGATTTAAAGGAGCTTGTAAAAAAACAAAATACAGAGTATCAAGATAAAAAAATAGGTGAGATTGCAATTGTCGAACAAAAAGCTACACTTTTAGAGATTAGTCAAGCTTTAAAAAAACAGAAACAATATAAAACTTTAGGTGATGAAAATATCAACAATTTTTATGTGAGACTTCCTATTGATAGAATTGACAATATTGTAAATATGATAGGAGAACTTATGATTTTAAATTCTCAGATAATACAAGATTTAGACCTATTAGGATATCAAAATTCTAAAATATTAAGAACAGAAAAAATTACTAAGGATTTACAATTAAATATTATGAAAATGAGAATGGTAACTTTGAAAAATACATTTCAAAAAATAAGAAGAATAGGTAGAGATTGTGTTGTAGAACTAAATAAAGATGTCGATATTGAGATCTATGGTGCGGAGACAGAGATTGATAGAGATGTTGCAGAGAAATTACTTACACCGTTAACACATATTGTTAAAAATGCAATTGCACATGGGATAGAAACTAATGATGAACGTAATTTGAAACAGAAATCTGAAAAAGGGAGAGTAGTGGTAGAGGCATCTAGCAAGAGAGGAAATGTATATATTAAAATTACCGATAATGGAAAAGGCCTTGATATTGATGCTATATATAAAAAAGCTCGTGAAAAAAAACTGATAATAGATAATAAAAAATATAGTGATGAAGAGATTATGAATTTTATTTTTTTACCGAATTTTTCAACAAAAGAGACTGTGGATAAAATATCAGGTCGTGGTGTTGGTTTGGATGTAGTACGTGACGAGATGAGAAAAATAGATGGAAATATTGAGATTAGTTCTAAAAAAGATATAGGTACAGAAGTTATACTGAAAATACCAATTAATCTTGTAGCATTAAATGGCACAGTTGTAAAAATTGGAAGCAATAGATTTATTATTCCGACAAACTATATAAATGAAATATTAAGCGATAGAGATAAGTCAAATATTATGGTACAGGGTAAAGAAAAATATTTGAGGATTAGAGATAAAATAATAGAGATCGTATCTAATGAGGAGTATATTGGCGTATCTGGAAATAAAGAAGACATAGTAATTATATTGGAGATAGATCATAAATACAAAGCAATTAGAGTAGATGACATAGTGGAAAGAAGAGAGGTTGTAATAAAACAAGTTGGTGAGGATATTGGGGACATTAAATTTGTAGCCGGTGCATCTATAATGGGTGATGGACAAGTTTCTCTAATTATTGATGTGGAAAATATTTTTAAATAAATATAAAATATTCTTAAGAAGGTGATTGTTTTGAGCGAAAAAATGGGTGATATTATTCAAAAAAATATTGAAAGTATTATGAGCAAATCACAAAATATTATTGACGGAAGAACAGGAAATTTAGTACCAGATGAATATTATAAGATGTTTAAAGAGTTAGTATATCATAAATTTGGAATGGATATAAATGATAGTAAAAGACATGGATTTGAGATGAAAATATCTAAGTTGGTAGAAAAAAGTGGATTAAGTTATAAACAGTATCACGATAAACTTGATAGGGAAGAGGATCGTGAACTAACAATAGAATTTTTAAATGAGATTACTATTAATAAAACAGATTTTTTTAGGGAGATAAATCATTTTAATTATATAAAGGATGAGATTAATTTAATATTACAATACAATCCTAGAATACTTACAAATAAGGAGATTAAAGTTTGGAGTTCAGCTTGTTCAACAGGAGAAGAACCATATTCATTGGCAATTACATTAAGAGAAGCACTTCCACAAGATATAAAGATTAAAATATTAGCAACAGATATTAGTCATAAAGTTTTGAAAAAAGCTATTACAGGGGTATATCCAATAGCTTTAAAGGATCAAATTAACGAATTCCATTTAAGGAAATATTTTCATATAGAAAAGGATGCTATAATAGTAAAAGATGAACTAAGAGATATGATCTCCTTTAGATCTTTTAACTTAAAATCAAATTTTCCTTTTAAAAATAAGTTTGATATAATTTTTTGTAGAAATGTAATGATATATTTTGATTCTATATTTCAAGAAAAATTAATAAATGATTTTTATAACTTCACAGTTAAAGGAGGTCTTTTGTTTGTAGGGCATTCAGAAAGTCTTAGTTATTTAAAGCATAATTATAAGTACCTAAAACCTACAATTTATTTAAAATAAAATTGTTATAAGAAAGGTTGGTTATATGGAGATAAAAAAATATTTTTTACAACCAGGGTATATTTTTATAACTAAAGAACCATATATTATTGAAACAGTGCTCGGATCTTGTGTAGCACTTTGTTTATGGGATAAAATAAATAAAATTGGAGCAATGAATCATTATATTTATCCAGAATGTAATGATATTAAAAAGCAAACTGCTAAATATGGAAATGTTTCCTTAAATCATATGATAAAAATGTATATTAAAGATGGGGGAATTTTGGATAATACAATTGCATATGCTTTTGGTGGAGCAAAAAATATATATTTAAGCTCGCTTGTTGGGGATAGTAATGTCGAAATTGTAAATAGAGTACTAGGGAAGTATCAAATTAAATTATCAGCATATGATTTTGGAGGTATAAGAGGTAGGAAGGTAACCTTTAATACAGAGAACGGTGAATATAAGATTGATGTTATAAAATCTAATAACTTGGGGGTGATTGCTAATGATAAATAATAGTTTAAATAAAATAAAAGTCCTTATAATAGATGACTCGGCTATGGTAAGAAAAGTTTTTACTCAGGTTTTAAGTAATGAATCAGATATTGAGGTTGTGGGAACTGCACCTGATCCTGTTATTGGGAGAGATAAAATTGTATTTTTAAAACCAGATGTTATTATTTTAGATATTGAGATGCCAAAAATGGATGGACTTACTTTTTTAAAGAAATTAATGAAACATTATCCAATGCCAGTTATAATAGTTAGCTCTATAGCTGCAGATAAAAGTAAAGCTGCTTTAGATGCATTTGAATATGGAGCAATGGAAGTATTAAAAAAGCCAGGAAGCTCTTTTTCTGTAAAAGACATGGGAGAGCAATTAGTGGAAAAAGTTAGAGCCGTTTATAGATCAAAAAAAATTAATAGAAATGGTGTTAGAACATCGCGACAGATTGAAAATAGAGAGATTATTAGTAATAAAATTGTTGTTATAGGAGCATCTACAGGTGGGACAGAGGCATTAAAAAAATTATTAATGGATCTACCAGAAAATATACCACCAATTTTAATTGTACAACATATGCCAGAAAGCTTCACAGCTGCATTTGCTGAAAGATTAAATTCATTATGTAAATTTGAAGTAAGAGAAGCAAAACATAACGATGAAGTTAGAAAAAATTTAGTTTTAATTGCACCAGGAAATTATCATATGGTTTTAAAAAAGAAATTAAGATATTATGTTGAGATAAAAGATGGACCGCTAATACATCATCAAAGACCTGCTGTAGACGTATTATTTAAATCGGCAGCTATGTGTGCAGGTAAAGACTCTGTTGCAGTAATATTAACCGGTATGGGTAAAGATGGAGCTGAAGGACTTTTAGAATTGAAAAATAGTGGTGCATATACTATTACACAAGATGAGGCATCTAGTGTAGTGTATGGTATGCCGAAAGAAGCATATCTTATAGGTGCTTCAATGGATGTACAGCCTCTTGATCATATAGCTGAAGAAATTATGAAAAAAGTATAAATATTTATAGATTATGAAAACAGCTACAATCGTTATAAGGTATTGGAGGTATTTATAATGAATATAGAAAATAGCGAATTTTTTGAAGAATTTTTAGAAGACATGAGCGATTTATTAGAAAAAATGTGTTATAATTTAGAGAAAATTAGAAAAAAAGAGGAACCTAATATAAAAAGTTCCGTGAATGAAATTTTTAGATATGCCCATTCTCTAAAAGGTATGGCAGCAGCAATGGAATTTAAAAAAATGGAAAAATTAACACATAAAATGGAAGATGTATTATACGATATTAGGGAGGATAAATTATGTGTTTCAGATGAAATTTTAAATCTTTTTTGCCGTGGACATGAATATTTAATGAAAATTTTAGAAAACATTGAGATGGTCGGTGGTGAAGATGAAGATTCATTAGAAGGAATAGAATCACTAACAGAGGAGATAGCTAAATATAGTGTGAAAAATGATGAGGTAAAACTTCTTATAGAACATAGTATTGTACTGAATAATGAGATATATAAAAATTTAGAAAGTAAAATAAAAAATAAAAAGAAAATTTATTTTTTTAAAGCTTATATTAACTCAAACTCAGAATTTAAACTTGTAAGAGCATATATGGTACTAGATGCATTAAAAAAATATGGTGATGTATATATTACTAATCCAAGCGAAGACAATATAAATAGTGGATTAGGTGCATTTGAATCAATCTTTTATGGAATTTACGAAACAAAAAATATTGATGATTTAATTGATTCTATTTTAAAAATATCGGAAGTTCAAAATTTTGAAGTTGATATTATTGAAGATTTAAAAAAAGAGTATTTTTTAAATGAAACAGAGTTAAAGAAAAGTTTTGAAGATGAAAATAAAACAGATGATATAATTAATTATGATAATTATGCTAAAGATATTGATAATGAGATAATAGAGAAAATTAAAAATATTTATGATATTATTAATGATATTGATGAAGATTCTGATGTTGATTTACTTATAAGACAGGTTGAAGAAAATATATTGATGATTAATGAGATGTTTGAAGTATATACAACAGATCATAGAACTATAATAATTAATAATATAGATAAAATTCTAAAAGATTTTAAAAATAACGGGTATAAATATTCATTAGAAAAGGTAAATGTATTAAATGAATATATATTATTACTAGAGAATATAGTTGAAAATATAGAAGAGGAAAAAAATCCAAAAACAATAGATAAAATTAATAAACTAAATGAAAGAAGAATAAATATCTTTGAAAAAAATAAATTTGATATTACAGATTCTGTTTCTCAGAGTAAAAATATTAAAAAAATGAATAGTGATAGTGAAATACATGAAAATATTAGAATACCTGCAATTAAAGCTGATATTTTGGTTGATATGCTAGAAGAGTTGATTGTAGCACAGTCACAACTTAGATTAGAAGCATTAGAGAAATTTTCACAAGATACTGTATTTTATAAAAATTTAATGAAAATTTTTAGGATTACAAAGGAAGCACAAGATTTATCAATTTCATTTAGAATGATTACACTAAAAACTATATTTCAAAAAGTAAAAATAACTGTAAGAGATACACTTAGTAAAGTTAATAAGAAAATCGATTTAGAAATAATAGGTGAAAATACAGAGATAGATAGACTTGTAGCAAATAGAGTACTCGATCCTCTGTTACACCTTGTAAAAAATTCCATTTCACATGGAATTGAAATTTCTGAAGATCGGACAAAAGCAAATAAGCCTGAAAAAGGGAATATTGTAATTGCAGCATATAATATAAAGGGTCATGTCTTTATAGAAGTTTCTGATGATGGTCAAGGGATAAATATTGAAAAAGTTCATAAGAAAGCTATAGAAAAAGGGATTGCAGATGATAAAAAACAGTATACAGATGATGAAATAGTAAATTTTATTATGTTACCAGGATTTTCTACTACTGAAAGTATAGATACTATATCTGGCCGTGGAGTAGGGATGGATGTCGTTAAAACAGAAATTACTAAATTAGGTGGAAATATTACAATAGAAAATAAACCTGGAATAGGATGTAAATTTATAATAAAAGTACCTAAAAATATGACTGCAATGAATGGGACTGTTGTTGATATTGCGGGTCAAAATTTTATTATTCCCACAAATTACATAAAAGAGATATTTAAAGTTGAGGACAATAGATGGATAAGCGTAAAAGGAGAAATAAAAAAGGTAAAATTAAGAAATACCATAATAAATTTAATTGATATGCATAAATATTTTGATATACCTAAAGAGGAATCATATGAAAAAATCGTTGTTATACTTGAAGCAGATAGAGCATATAAAGCAATTTTAGTAACTAATATATTAGAAAGAAGAGAAGTTGTTGTAAAATCAATAGGTGATGATTTTATTAATGCAAAACATATATTTGGTGCAGCAATTCTAGGTGATGGTAATGCGTCGCTTATTCTAGATATAGAGAGTATTTTTAGAGATGAGAAATAAAAATAATAAAAGACGGTATATTACTGTCTTTTATTTTATTTTTTTTATTCATAAAGTATTTCATTTATTTTAAATAATTATTGACAAAATAAGTATACTATGTTAAATTTATTGAAATAGAATATTTTAAATTTTAAATAAAGGAGTTGTTAAAAATGAGTAATAAAGAACTTGGATTTGAAACATTACAATTACACGCTGGACAAGAGGTAGACAGCGTAACTAATTCTAGGGCAGTACCAATTTATCAAACAACATCATATGTTTTTAATAATACAGAACATGCAGCAGATCTTTTTGCACTTAAAGAAATGGGAAATATATATACAAGAATGATGAATCCAACTAGTGATGTACTAGAAAAAAGAATCGCAAGTTTAGATGGTGGAGTAGCAGCATTAGCAGTTGCATCAGGTTCATCAGCAATAACATATGCAATTATGAATATTGCCAATGCAGGCGATGAGATAGTTGCTGCAAGTACATTATATGGAGGTACATTTAACTTATTTGCTATAACTTTACCAAAATACGGTATTACAACAAAATTTGTAAATCCAGATAATTTAAATGAGTTTGAGGAAGCTATTAATGATAAAACTAAGGCTATTTATGTTGAAACAATAGGAAATCCACTTGTAAATATTATAGATATTGAGGAATTAGCGAAGAT
>JAAYPW010000037.1 GCA_012519615.1 Fusobacteriota bacterium | reverse complement strand
CTTCTTTTTCTACTTCTTTTTCTACTTCTTTTTCTTTCTTACCTATTTTAAATAATTTACTTAACACTATAATACTCCCTTTCTATAATTATATTTATTTTTTAACTAAACCAATTCCATCACCAAATGGCAATAGAACAAAATTATGATTTGAATATAGATATTCTATGAATTTATTAAGTTTATTAACAATTGTTTTATATCTTTTCGGATAATTTTCTTTATATAGATATCCTCTGAAAAGAATATTATCTATAAATATTATTCCATCTTTCTCCAATAATTTAAATGATTTTTCAAAAAACATATGATATTGACCTTTTGAAGCATCAATGAAAATAAAATCATATGAATCATTTAAATTATCTAATACATCTACTGCATCTCCAAGATAAGATTTTACATTAGTTATATTATTTTTTTCAAAATTATTTCTAGAAATTTCATATGTTTCCTTATTTATCTCAATAGTTGTAAGCATTCCATTATTTACCTTAATCGATTCACATATTATCGAACCAGAATATCCTATTGCTGTTCCTATTTCCAAAACATTTTTACTTTTATGTATATTCAACATAAACTTTAAATATTCTGCAACCTCTCTTGTAATAATAGGAATATTATTTTCTATAGCGTATTTTTCCATTTCTAATATTCTATTATCTATTATACTAATTTTTGAGTTAATATATTGATTTGCATCTTCTAATTCTGGTAACATTCAAAACTCCTTTTTACATTTTTATATATTCTTCTAAGATTGTCTGCAACTTTCTTTTAATATAATGCATTTTTGATTTAACTGTTCCAACATTTAAGTCAACAATCATTGCAATGTCTTTATATTTTACTCCTTCAAACTCTCTTAGAATAAATATTTTCTTTTCATCGTCTTTAAGAGTATTTAACGCATTAAAAAATTTCTCTTCAAGTTCTTTTAAAGTTATATCAATCTCACAATTTTTAGCAATAATTTCCTCATTTAATTCGAGATGAAAATCTATTTTTTTATTTTTATTTAATATATGATTTAATGATATTCTATATATCCATGTATTAATTTTACTTTTATATGAAAATTTATCTATATTTTCAAATATTTTTATAAATATATCATGTATTGTATCCTCTACATCATTTTTATCTAAAAGTATTTTCATACACATTTTTTTAATTTTATCATAATATTTATTATAGATCATATCTAATGCTCTATTTTTATCAATTTTTAAAAATATGTGTATCATTTCATCCATATTAATCCACTCTTTTCAATTTAATAAAATAAAAACCATCTAAATATTCTTCATTATAATTTATTTGCACTCCTCCAAGTTTATCATATTCATAATTTATATTATAATCAATATTTATTTTTTCTACAATAAAATTTTTATTATTTTTTATAAATTTTTCAATATTTTCTGTATTTTCTGTATCTAGAATCGTACATGTACTATATAATAGAGTTCCACCTTTTATTAGAAGTTTTGATACTTTTTCTAAAATATCATACTGTAATTCAGATAGTTTCTTAATATCTAATGGATTTTTATTATAAAGTGTTTCTGGTTTTTTTCTTATAACACCTATTCCACTGCAAGGTACATCAACTAATATTTTATTAAAAGAATATTTATCACTGTCTAATTCCCTTACATCTATACACATTGGTTTTATAATATTTACTCCTGCTTGTTTTGCATTTTCACGAATTAGTTTAATTTTATGTTCATATACATCTACTGCTACTATTTCACCTTGATTTTTCATAGATTCTGCAATAACAATTGTTTTTGTTCCAGGTGCTGAACATGCATCTAATATTTTTTCATTAGATTTTCCTTCTAACATTAGTGCTGCAAGATATGATGAACCATCTTGAACAAATATTTTTCCCTCTTTAAACAAATCACTTTCCAAAATTCTTCCATTTTCTAAATAATAAACTTCCCCTATCTTATTTAATATCTTTATTTTTTTAATACTAAGATATTTTTCAAAATCAATTGAATTATATTTTAATGTATTAATTCGAATAGAAAAATAAGCTGGTTTCTTATAATTTTCCATTGCCACAATATAGTTTTCGTTATATTTTTCTTTAAATACATCAACTATCCATTTTGGATATGAATATAATATATCATATCTACTCTCTTTTTTCAATTTTTCCATAATATTTTTATAATTACGAAATATATTTCGTAATACTCCATTTACAAAATTTCCTATATTATTGCCATATTTTTTCTTAACAATTTCAACAGCTTCCCATACGACACCTTTTTCATCACTATCCATGTAGATACCCTGATAAATTGAGATTTCAAGAAGATAAAATATATCTTTTTTTTTAATTTTCTTAGCGTGTTCCTGTATTAAATATTCTAAAAATATTTTATTTCTTATAACACCATAAAATACTTCACTAATGAAACTTTTTTCTTTATATTCATATTTATTTTTATTAAAAAAATTATTAAGTAATATATTAGAATATTTTCCTGTTTCCATCTCTATTAATAACTTTATAATGTCTGTTTTTATATCCATATATTTCTTTCTCCTATTTTAATCCTGATTTTTAGTATATTTTTCTATAAAATTATTTTTAAATTCTGTGAATTTTCCATTTAATATTGCAATTCTAGATTTTTTCATTAAATTTACTAAAAAATATAAATTATGATATGTTGCAAGTCTCATTGCTAAAATTTCACCAGCTTTAAAAAGGTGTCTTATATATGCTCTTGTATAATTTTTACATACATAACAGTCACATTCATCATCTAAACTTGTGAAATCCTCACTATATGCTGCGTTTTTTATAACAAGTCTACCCTTTGAAGTAAAAACAGTACCATGTCTACCTATTCTAGATGGTAGTACACAATCCATCATATCTATCCCATTTTCCAGTGCAACAAGCATATCAATAGGTTCACCAACACCCATTAAATAACGTGGTTTATTTTCTGGTAACTTTGGTGCAATATTTGCTACAATTCTATATTTATCTTCCTTTGGTTCACCTACACTAACCCCGCCAATAGCGAATCCTGAAAAATCATCATTATATTGTAATAATTGTTCCATACTTAATTCTCTTAAATCATCATAAACTCCGCCTTGTACAATACCAAATAATCCTTGGTTTTCATTTCCGCTATTTTCATCAATACAACGCTTTGCCCAACGAGTTGTTCTCTCAAGAGATTTTATAACATATTCACGATCAGCTGGATATGGAATACATTCATCAAAAGCCATTATAATATCTGCGCCAAGTTTTTGTTGAATTTTAATTGATTTTTCTGGTGTTATAAATAATTTTTCACCATTTAAATGTGAACTAAAATTTACACCTTCTTCTGTAATTTTTCTTAATTTACCTAAACTGAATACCTGAAAACCACCACTATCTGTTAGCATTCCGTGTTTCCAATTCATAAATTTATGTAATCCACCAGCTTTTTTTACTAAATCTTCACCTGGTCTTAGAAATAGATGATACGTATTCCCTAATATAATTGATGCTCCTATATCTTCTAACTCTTCAACAGTCATAGTTTTCACAGTTGCTTGTGTCCCTACCGGCATAAATACTGGTGTTTCAATTATTCCATGTGGTGTTTGTATAATACCTGCTCTAGCATTATTTTCTTTTTTTATTAAATTATATTTTATAGGTAACATCTTTTATCTCCTTATATTCTTTTAATAATAATTACATCTTTAATTTTTTCGATATTTTTGATTAATCGTTCATATTGCTCTTTATTATTTATTTCAACAGTAATTTTAATATTAATTTTTTTATCTCCGTTATCTATAAATTCTTGGCTATTAATTGAATTGATATTTATCTTGTGTTCACTTATTAATTGTAAAATTTCACTTAAAATTCCAAGTCTATTAATTACGGTTATAATAAAGTTATAATTATATTTATTTTTATTTTGAATATTTTCTTCCCATTTTACATCAATTGCTTTATTTTTATCATTACCAGATAAAAATATATAATTATTACAATCTTTTCTATGAATCACAACACCTTTACCACTAGTAACATAACCTCCAATATCATCACCAGGTAATGGTGTACAGCATTTAGCAAATCTAATGGCAATATTATCTATTCCACCAATTATAATACCATAATCATTTTTCTTTTTTTCAATTTTTTTTGTCTGATTTATTTTATCTATAATCCCCTTTTCATCAAAAATTACATTTTTTAAATCATCTTTAATTTTTTGTATAAAACCATTTAACGTAATTTTTCCAATACCAATGTTAAATAAAAACTCATTGAAATTTGGAAAACTTTGTTTCTCTGCATATTGAACTAGCTCTTCGCATTCATCTGCTTTTTTAAATTTAAATCCTAATTTTAAAAGCTCTTTCTCTACAATAATTCTACCTTCAGATATTTTATTTTCAAACTCCTGCTCTTTAAACCATTTTTTTATTTTACTTTTTGCACTACTTGTCGCCACCATTTTTATCCAGTCTTTACTCGGTCCTTTACTATTTTTTGCTGTAATAATTTCTATTTTATCACTATTTTCCAATTGATAACCAAGTGGAACAATTTTCCCATTTACCTTTGCTCCTACACATCTATAGCCTAAATCAGTATGGATATGAAATGCAAAATCAAGTGGTGTTGCCCCTAAAGGCAACTCAATTACATCACCAGCAGGTGAAAATACAAATACTTCCTCTTCAATTAAATCTCCTGTAACTGATTCAATAAATTCTTCTGAACTTTCTGTTTCAGTTTGTAATTCCAATATTTTTTTAAGCCAACTATATATCCGTTTTGTATTTGCTTTTGAGTTTTTTATTTTTTCTTTATATTCCCAATGTGCTGCAATCCCTTCTTCTGCTATATAATGCATCTCTCTCGTTCTGATTTGTATCTCTACAAATTGATTGTTTGGTCCTAATATTGTAGTATGAATTGATTGATAACCATTTGATTTTGGCATTGCAATATAGTCTTTAAAACGCTTCTGAATCGGTTTCCATAAATTATGAATAATACCAAGTACATTATAACAATCATTTTTTTCCTCAACAATTACTCTTAGTGCAATTAAATCATATAGTTCCTCAAATTGTTTATTGTACTCTTCCATTTTTTTATATATACTATAAAAATGTTTTGGTCGCCCTACAACTTCTCCATATATCTCATATACTTTCATCTCGTTATTAATACTATCTATTAGATTGTTTGTATACTCTTCCCGTTCTTCCCGTTTTGCATTGACTAATTGCATGATCTCTTTATATTTTTCTGGATTTATATATAAAAAACTTAAATCTTCAAGTTCCCATTTTATTTTCGCCATACCTAATCTATGGGCAATAGGTGCAAATATTGTTAATGTTTCCTCTGCAATTCTTTTTTGTTTTTCAGGTTGCATATGTTTTAAAGTACGCATATTGTGTAGTCTATCGGCAAGTTTTAAAATAACTACCCTTACATCTTGTGCCATTGAAACAATCATTTTTCTTATGTTCTCAGGTTGTCTTTGTTTATTCTCTGGTAAATTACTTAATTTAGTAACTCCATCTACTAATTTTGCTGTCTCCTCTCCAAAATTATATTTTATATCTGCAATAGTGATAAAAGTATCCTCAACTAAATCATGTAAAATGCCTGCAATAACCGTATCTGTATCCATTTTCATATCAATTAGAATTTTCGTAACTTCTACAGGGTGAATAATATAATCTTCACCTGATTTACGATATTGTCCAATATGAGATTCCTCTGCGAAATCAAATGCAGCTTCGATTTTTTCAATATCTGCATTTAGGTTATTCATTCTAATGTAGTACATTAAATTTTTTCTATTCGCCATTTTATACACAACCTTTCTAAGTAAATATTAAATTTTTTATAATATTATATTAATTTTTTAATAGAATATTATAAAAAGCAAGTAATTTTTTTACTTGCTTTTATTCTAATATTTAATTAAACTATCCACATTGTATTTAGAAAGTTTTTCTCTACCATTTAAGTCTTTTAGTTCAATTATAAATACAATTTCTTTTATAATTCCACCCAATCTTTCTACTAGTTTAATTACTGCTTCTCCAGTTCCTCCTGTTGCCAACAAGTCATCTATTATTAAAATATTTTTCCCTTTTTCAATTGCGTCCTCATGAATTTCAAATATACTTTCACCATACTCTAATTCATAAGATTCGCTTATTGTTTTATAAGGTAACTTACCCTGTTTTCTAACAGGTATAAAGCCAGCATTGATACCATATGCTAACGGTGCACCAAAAATAAATCCTCTTGATTCTGCTCCGACAACATAATCAATATTTTTATCTTTATACATCTCTATTAATTTTTCAATTAGTAATTTTAGACCATCTTTATCTTTTATTAGAGTTGTAATATCTCTAAAAATTATTCCTTCTTTTGGAAAATTAGGTATACTTCTAATCAGTTTTTTAATATCTTCCATTATATAAATACCTCCAAATATTAAATATCTTCTTGAGTTGCTCTTAGCACCTCTTCCAATGTTGTAACCCCTTTTTTTACTTTGTTTAATCCATCTTTTCTCATTGAAACCATACCAAGTTTTTCTGCTACATTTTTTATATCCGTAGCACTTGCTCTCTCATTAATAAGTCTTCTTATATTATCATCGGGAACTAATATCTCATTTACACCTGTTCTACCTTTATAGCCAGTTTTTTTACAAACTTTACAACCTTCCCCTTGATAAAATTTATCATCATTATTTAAATATATATTTAATTCCTCTATTGTTGTTTGATCTGGCGAGATCTCTTTTTTACAATTGTTACAAATTCTTCTCACTAATCTTTGCCCAATCACTCCTATAAGTGATGATGATATCAAAAATGGTTCAACGCCCATATCTATTAGTCTTGCAACTGCACCAGCTGCACTATTTGTATGAAGTGTACTAAAAACTAAATGTCCCGTCATAGCTGCTTCAATTGCAATTTCAGCTGTTTCTCTATCTCTTATTTCCCCTAACATTATAACATCAGGATCTTGTCTTAAAATAGAACGTAGTCCTGAAGCAAAATTAAGTCCTACACCTGGATTTATTTGAACTTGATTAATTATTTTTAACTGATATTCTACCGGATCTTCAAGTGTGATAATATTTTTATCTAAAGTATTTATTTCATTAAGAGCTGCATATAGTGTAGACGTTTTTCCACTACCTGTTGGACCAGTTACAAGTAAAATTCCATTAGGTTTTTTAATAAGCCTTCTAAAAGCATTTAAAAAGTCATCTGAAAACCCTAAATTCTGCATACTTATTGTAACATTACTTTTATCTAGTATACGCATTACCACTTTTTCGCCATAAACTGTAGGAAGCGTTGACACCCTTAAATCAATATCTTTTTTCTCATATTTTAATTCTATTCTACCATCTTGTGGTATTCTTCTTTCAGCAATGTCTAATTTAGCCATTATTTTTATTCTTGAAACTATTGGAGATTCAAGATTTTTAGGTGGTTGCATTACTTCATGTAACACACCATCTATTCTAAATCTTACTCTTAGTTCCTCCTCTTCAGATTCAATATGGATATCACTTGCTTTATCCTCTATAGCTTGTTTTAATATAAGATTTACAATTTCAATTGCTGGAGAGCTATCTTCAACAACTGTAATATCAATTTTATTACTTTTTACTTTTTTATCATTATCATCTTTATATTTACTCATATCGCTTTTTTTCGATTGTGTTTCACCATAATATTTTGATATTGCTTCATCAATATCCTCTTCAGTAGCTATCATCTGAGATATCTCTAATCCTGTCTGAAATTCAATTTCATCAATAACAAATATATCAAGTGGATCTGCCATTGCTAAATTTAATACATTTTCAACTTTAAACAGAGGTATTACTTTATATTTATTTGCAATATCTTTACTAATTAACTCAATTACATCACTATCTATTACAGTTCTATCTAATCTAACAAATGGAATTCCCATCTGTTCACCAAGTACTTCTATGATCTGCTCATTTGTACAATAACCTAGACGAACAACTGTCTCGCCTAATTTTTCACCAGCTTTTTTTTGTTCTGCAAGAGCAATTTTAAGTTGTTCCTCACTTAGAAAACCTGAGTCTATCAAACTGTCCCCTAATCTTTTTTTCATATGTTTTGCCATTATTCCCACCTATTTCCTAAATAATGAACACAATTATTCTTATTATTTGAAATATTTTTTAATTCTTTTTTTATATTTGGATAAATTATACTATTTTCAATCTTATTTTCATCTAAAAACTGTAAATCAACTAAATTATCCTCACTGGCAAGTTTCATATCACCACCTATTTTGGTTACAAAAAAATACACATTAATAATATGTCTTTTGTGATTTGGCTCTATTGCTTCTGATAAGAAAGCCATATTATTAACTTCAATTTTAAGATTTGTTTCTTCTAAGAATTCTCTTTTTAATCCCTCTTGAAATGTCTCACCATAGTCAACCCCTCCACCAGGAAGCAACCAGTATTCATCACCATTTTTTCTATGTTTAATAAATAATATTTCATTTTTTTCATTTTGTAGTATTCCTGTTACTCTTACACGTATTGTGTTATTCATCAATATTTTCACCTCCATGATTATAAGTTAGTTTTCTAATATTGATTGAAGTTTTTCACGAACTTCTTTTATAACAAAAGGTTTTGTAATATAACCAGATATTTTTATATCCATAATATCAATTACACTTTTAATAGTTTCATAAGCGGTTATCATTACAATTTTAACTTTTCTATCTTTATTTCTAATTTGTTGTAATAACTCAACTCCACTAGTATCAGGAAGCATTATATCTAATAATATTAAATCTGGACTTTCTTTCTCGAAAATAGAAAATCCTTTTTTTCCTGTATCTGCTTCAAATACTTCAGAAAAATCATCAATAAGATTTTTTAATAAACCTCTTATATTTTCCTCATCATCTACAATTAAAACCTTGTATTTCATAAATTACACCCCTTTTATACTTACTACTGTTATATCATCATCTTGATTTTTATTTTTCATAAATTGGTTTACATCTTTATATATTTTTTTTACAATATATCCAGAAGGAAATTTGTTATTATTTAAAAGTATTCGTTTTAACTTATTTAATTCAAAAAACTCTCCAGTATTACTTCTAGCTTCAACAACACCATCTGTATAAAGTAAAAAAATATCCCCTTTTTCGATATTTAAGATCTTTTTCTCGAAAAATTCATTTTGAACAATTCCAAGAACCATCCCCTCTGTATCTACTTCTTTTATATTATTTTTTTCATTTGAGTAAAACAGACTAGGATTATGTCCCGCATTTGCAATTTCTAAAGTATTTGTGTTTCCATTTAAATTATAGCATACAGCGGTTACAAATCTTCCCTCTATATTCTCTTTACATAAAATATTATTCATTAAATATAATATTTTATCCACATCTCTTTCATTAAAATGTTCCACAATCATTCTAAAAATTGTTCTTACCATACTAACTAATAATGCAGCTGGAATTCCCTTGCCGGATACATCTGCAATAATCCCTATTAAATTATTTTCATCTAGTTTTATAAAATCAAAATAATCTCCACCAACAGCTTTAGCAGGTACATTTATACCGTAAGTTTCATAATGGTTTATAGATACTAATTCTTGCGGAAATAATTTACTCTGTATTTTATTTGCGATTTTTAACTGTTCTTCTTCTTTTTTTCTGTCAATCTCTTTATCCAAAAAATCTATATTTTGTACATATAATCCCATCTGATTAGTAAGAGCTGTTGCTAAGCTTATATTTGCTGCAGTAAATTCTCCTTCACATTTATTTATTACCATAACAGCTCCAACAATTTCACTCCCGCTATATATTGGAACTTTTATAAAGTTTTTTATATTTTTATCTTTAAAATATTTTTCCTCAGTATCAATATCTATTTGATTTGCATTATTAACAACTATTTTAGTTATATTTTCTTTAACAGCTGTATATGATTCAATATTTCTAACAAAATTTTTTATATTTTTAAAATCAGTTTCATTATTCTTTTGATTAATTATTGTAGAAAAATTAATATCTTTTTTTTCACTTAAATAATAGTAGACCATGCTATAATCAGCTTCCACTATATCAAGTATCATCTCAAGTATCATCTCTTCAATTTTTTTTCTATCAAAAATTTTACCTAAATTTTTACCACTTTCATATAATATTACAATCTCCTCGTACATATATGAGATCTGTTCTAATTGAATTTCTAAACTTTTTTGATTATCTTTTAGGTCATTTTCTAAATGAGTTATAATACTTTTATATTTTTCATCATTTTTTTTAATTCGGTTTGAATAATTTATATTGTCTAAAATATAAAAAAACACCGCACTAGCTATTTCCATTGTTTTTTCGAATAATGAATAATTATAAAAATTTTTAAGTCCGTTATTCATTAATATCAAACAATAATTTTTTTCTTTAAAATCTGTTATATTTAAAATCATCTCAAAACCCAGTTTTTCATTAATTAATTCATTATAAATAACATTTCTATCTCCTTTATCAATATCCTCTAAAGAATCTTTTATGTTATCTGTTAAATGAAATTCTTTTTTTAAAAACTTAATTAATTCATAATCATTATTAGATTTTTTTATTATAATTACATCATCAATTTTCATATATTTATGTATATTTCTTAATAATTCTTCATAGCATAGATCACTATCAATTGTTTTACAAACTAATGTTTTCTTTATCTTTAAAATTCCTCTTAGAAATTCATTTAGTTTATTATTGTTATTTTTTATATAAGATATCTCTTTTTCAGTATTTTCTAAATTATAGTTTAATATTGTCTCTTTCATTTTTCTATTATACTTTATTTTTTGTATTTTTTCATCAAATTTTCTTACTTTTTCTTCAAATGAATGAAATTTTTGATTTAAAAAATTTTCAAATTTAAAAAAAATTTCAAAATTATACGCTAAGAAGAATAATGGCGAAAAAGAATTATTTTTCATATTACTTTTATCATTTATCTCTTTTTTTAATGTAGAATTTTTTTCAATATTGTCATAAATTTCTTTAATTCTATATCTAGAAATTACATGTCTAAATCCTACAATTATTATCTCAAATAGAAATAATATTAAGTATATATTTATAAAATCAAAACTAAATGTTGTAATTAATGATGCGGCAATACAAGGTGCAATAAAGATTAAAACTAATATAACAAGTGATTTAATTATACCACCTAAAAGTTTAAATTGCATTTTCTCCTTTATTTTTCTCATCGGCTTCATTCCCTTTTACTTTGTTTAAAGTCCTTTCAACTTTATTTGCCTCTTCAATATTTCCAATAGATTCATAATATCTAAGTTTAATCATCAATACATCTTTATCAAAATTATTTTCTTTTGGTATTAAACTTAAGTGTCTTTCAACTTCATCATATTTTTCCATTTTAAAGAAAATTTCACACATATCAATAAGTACTTCTTTTGTAAATTTATTTGTTAGTCCATATTTTTTTAATGCATCTATACTCTCATCATAAGCTTCTATCGATTGTAAATAATCTGTAAATAACTGTACAAATTGGTAATTATTTATATTTTTTTCATAAATTTTATATATTGTTGAATATATATTAGTACGCTCTTTTGTATTTCTTATTACATCTAAATATATATTATAGAATTCTATATCATACGTTTTTTTAATAAAATCAATACTTTGAAATTCTTCTCTTGATTTTTCATATTGTTTTAATCTATATAGTGTATAAGCTTTTGCTCTTCTAATCTCATCAGTTATCTCCTCAATTTTAATATGATTAAATTTATCTATGGCTTTTGAGTAATTTTTACTCTGATAATACATTACACCTAAATTATACAATGAAACTGTATCTGTATCATCAATTGTTAAAGCTTCTTTTAAAAACTTCTCCCCCATTTCAAGATCACCTAATTTGCTATACAACAAACCGATACTTCTTACTGTAATTACATTTTTGGGATTAATACTATATGATTCTTTAAAATTACTCATAGCTTCTTTATGATCACCACGTTCAGCATAATTTATTCCTCTTATCATTAAATACTGTGCTTGTTTTTCAGGTGGAACTTTTTCCTCTTTTTTCTCTACAGTTTTTGTGGTATTGCTGCATCCTAATAGTACGGTTATTAATAACATAATAAGTATTTTTTTCATTTTTTCTCCTTAAAATATAATTATTTTATCTCTTCTGGAGTGATTGCACCGCCAGAAATTATTAATTTTATTGCATCTTCAATTTTCATGTCGACCTCAATTACATCTTTTTTATTTATAATAATAAACATTCCAGAGGTGGGATTTGGTGAAGTGGGTATAAATATATTTAGATACTCATCATTATCTGATATTTTTTTAGTAAAATTATTTTTTTCACTTGTTAAAAATCCTAAGGAATATATCCCTTTTCTAGGATACTCTGCAAGGACTACTTTTTTAAATGACGAACCGTTTTGTACCAATACTAAATCTCTAATTTGCTTTAATGTACTATAAATTGGCTTTGCTAGAGGTATTTTCAAAAATATTTTTTCGAAATACTTAATTTTTTCTTTATTTATTAATTTAGCAATTAAAAGTCCCATAAAAACTATGAAAAAATATAATATTAATATTGCAACACTATATACAATTATACCTACTATTATTTGTGCAAAAAATTTATCTTCAACATATAAACTTTTTATAACAAAATTCATAATTTTATTAATAGAAAAAAATCTTGTAAAAATATTCACAGTAAAATCAGCTATTTTAAATAATATAAATATTGTTAACGAAATTGGTGTTATGGATAATATACCTGTTATAAAATAACCACTCATTTTTTTCATTTTATTCGCTCTCCCATATTTTTTCAATTATTACATTTTCTATCCTGTGTTTATATAAATTGATAACTTCTAGTCTTACTCCATCTAATTCAATTTTATCATGTTTTTCAGGTACTCTCCCCAATACATATGAGATATATCCAGCTAATGTATCATATTCTTCCGATATGGGCAAGTCAATATTTAATGATTTGTTTATAGTTTCAATATCAACTATCGCTTTTACTTTAAATTTATTTTCCTCTATTTCTTGAAATTCCTCTTCAACTTCCTCATCATATTCATCATTTATATCTCCTACAATTTCTTCAAGAATATCTTCAATTGTAAGCATCCCAAATGTGCCACCATATTCATCTAAAACAATTGCAATATGTACCTTCTTTTCACGAAATTCTTTTAGTAAATCAACTAT
>JAAYPW010000036.1 GCA_012519615.1 Fusobacteriota bacterium | reverse complement strand
TTATTTACTGCTTCTGCCCAATTATGAGTATCTATTATTCTTACCCATTTTTTACCTACACTTGCTTCAGGGACAACAAACCCCACCTCTATCTCTGCCATATTTGACATTATTAAAAAATCTCCTCTTCTTATTCTTACTGCTTTATCATCATAAGCATTAAATCCAATTGATCCATCTGCTTTATCAAATGATATTGGAGAGTATATCGCTTCATTTAGACTTGCAGTATCTCTTCTTAATTTCATAACATTTGTTGCAAATAAAAATAGATTATTTTTATTATCTAAATTATTATCAATACCAAGATTATTATGATATGTTCCACCATAACCTGTTGATATACCATGAGGTTCATCAGTATTTATCATATTATAGTTATTCCAAGTAATTACACTATCTAAATTATATGGATTATTATTCCCATTTTGTGTTCTTGTAATTTCATCTCCGTATACAATCATTGGCGTCCCTCTACTAAACATTTGATATGTCCAGAAATTTCTAAGTCGTTGTCTACGTAGATCTTTATCTCCATTAGAATCCCAGCTTTGATTATCATCACTTCCACCATCAGATGGTCCAAAAGGCCATGATGTTAATTCATTCATTTTATTATTATAACTTACTAAATCTGTTAATGTAAATCCATCGTGTGCCACAATAAAGTTTATAGACTTTTGAGGTCCACCATGTTTATTAAAATTATTATAATCTCCATTAAAAGCATCTGCATATGTTACCCCATTACTAGTATGTTGCCCTCTCATATAATTTCTAATTGTGTCTCTATATCTACCATTCCATTCACCCCATCTAGCAGGAAATCCTCCAACTTGATAGCCCCATATATCCCATGCTTCAGCAATCATATTTGCACCATAAGTAGCTCCTAAATCAGCTATTCCCACAAGTAATGGATGTGTCGAATAAAATTCCTTCACACGCCCATCCCAATATGTAGTTGATGGTTCCCAAGAATGTTTATCAACATCTCTACCCAATACCACTGCAAGGTCAAATCTAAATCCATTTACCCCCATTGTATCCATCCAATATTTAAGTGAATCTAATACAAGATTATATGTTACAGATTTACCTGATGAGAAGTTTAATTGGTTTCCACAACCAGTAGCTCCATCAACTAACCAGTTTTTATCTGATCCACCTGGTACTAAATGATAATATTCTGCTACATCAAATCCACCCATTGATATAAATCCTGTTACATCCATATTACCCCAGTTTCCACCTTCACCAGTATGATTATACACCACATCGAGATAGACTTTTATCCCTTCATCATTAAATGTCTTCACCATCTCTTGGAATTCTCTTGTAGGTCCTCCTGGAGATTTATCATATGCATATCTTCTTTCTGGTGCAAAAAATCCTGATGTCATATATCCCCAAAAGTTATTTGCACTACCGGCAGTTGCTTTTGTCCCATCAAATGGCATCATATCATTTTCTGTTTCATGTACAGGTAATAGCTCAATTACATTAACTCCTATTGCTTTTAAGTATTTTGCTAAATATCCTGCACCTTTATATGTACCTCTATATTGTTCTGGTACACTTACAACATCAGAAAATCCGTCAAATCCATCTAAAATTGATTTTAAATCAGACGACGAGCTATGTGCAGAGATACCCCTTACATGTGCTTCATAAATTATACTATTTTCTTCTTTAAAATTTGGTTTATTAAATGTTACTTTTGCTGGTTTAATTACAATCCCTTTTGTAATCCATTTTCCTGTATCTACATCTCTTCTGTTAATTTCTACCCCTTTTGTTGTTTGTGGTCCACTATATACATGTGGAGATTCTGATACACCTATTTTTGTATCAGCACCACCGGTACCATACATTCCACCACTTTCTCCAGCATCTATCATTTCTGGAAACTCTTTATCATGTGATAACTCTTTCGCATATGGATCAAATATAACTTTATTTGGATTAAATCTATTTCCATTTGCATCTACGTCTTTAATAAATCCTACTGAAGAATTTCCTCTTTTCCAATTTTCATCATATTCCCAATTTGGTCCCCATACTCTAAATGCATAATATGTATTTACAGGCAGATTTTTTATTTTACCACGCCAAATATTATCTGCACCTTTCTCTAGCCAGTAATCATACGTTGCATCTTCACCATATGCAGAACTATATATTTCCAATAATACTTTTGTACCATTTTTAGAATATACTGCAAATGTCACATCATCCCCAACAAAGTTAGCTCCCAATGGATATTTTGCCGTTTTCCAATTAGCATAATCTACTTTTGAAAAAGGCCCTGTTTCAGGGTGCATATTACCTAGTGTTACTATCTTTTCAATTACAATAACATAAGATAATTCCAGTATTTCACTTGTTTCCATTCCATCTTTTATTGCCACTGCTTTTATTACTGTATCTTTTTCAATATCAATCGCTTTTACATAGTTTATCCCTTTTGTAATTGGATCACTTCCATCAATAGTATATTTTATTGTTACCCCTTCTACATCTGATGTTAGCTCTACTTTTATCGCTTCTGTATATGTACCTGCATCTAATGATGTTACTGGTTTAGATAATTTTA
>JAAYPW010000035.1 GCA_012519615.1 Fusobacteriota bacterium | reverse complement strand
TAATTGGTCAGATGACAGCGGTATAGGATTATCAATGGAAAATGGTTATCATAATTTTAATAGTAATGATCCAAACTTTGGAATTAGATTAGAATATGATTTAGAAATAATGTCTTGGAGTGACGGACCAAATGTAACATGGTTTGATTTAGGACCAGTGTTTTCTAAAAAAATGGATACAGGAAACGTATTTGGATTAGAAACAAAATTTGAAAGAGCATCTATTTCAGGATCTGATGCAAGTGAAATTAAATTAATCCCATTTATAAAAACTAAACAACAAGGCTTTGATATAATGGGAAAATTGGGAATTATCATACGTAATAGTGATGATGATGATGGATTAGACTTCTTACTTAGTGCAAAAGGGGAAAGAATAGAAAAAATAAATAATTTTACTGTTGGAGGGGAATTATACTTTAGAAATTATGATGGCGGAGAGCTTGAACATAAATTAGAAGGGTATGCAAACTACAAACAAAAAATTGAATCTATGGATAATCTATATTTTGAATCAGAAAATGCGCTTAGATATGTAGGAAATTATTACGGGATGGATATAAGTGGAATAATAAATCTAGAATTAAAACCTAGAATATCATACACACAGAAAATAACAGATGATCTTACATTTATTACTTCTAATGGATTAGACGTTGGATTAAGTATTGGAAGCGATATTGATGATGGATTAGCTTTTGGATTATATCTTAGTGCTGGTGTAAGATTTGTATATTAATATAAAAGAGATCTAACTTTATAATGAAGTTAGATTTTTTTATTGTTTTACTTAAAAAAACTCTATATTTTTGGAAAAATAATAATTGAATTAATCTTTAAATTGTGTTATAATTAAGAAAAATAAGTTTTAGCTTAGGCGGTGTAAAAATGGAGAAAATAAATGGAGCAAAAATATTATTAGAGTGCTTAAAAAGAGAGGGTGTAAGAGATATTTTCGGATATCCTGGTGGAGCAGTAATTCCGTTATATAATGAAATATACGATTTTGAAGGGATTAACCACATACTTACAAGACACGAACAGGGGGCGGCACATGCAGCAGATGGTTATGCAAGGGTAACAGGTAGAGTAGGAGTCTGTCTTGCTACATCAGGACCAGGTGCTACAAACTTAGTAACAGGTATAATGACAGCATATATGGACTCTATTCCCATGGTTGCTATTACTGGACAAGTGGCATTATCTATGATTGGAAAAGACGCATTTCAGGAGTCTGATATTACAGGTATCACTTTACCAATCACAAAACACAATTATCTTGTGAAAGATATATTAGAACTTCCAAAAATAGTAAGAGAAGCATTTCATATAGCAAAAACCGGAAGACCAGGACCAGTTTTAATAGATTTTCCTAAAGATATACAAACAACTGAGATAACTATAGAGGAATTTAATCGTATATTCACAAAGGAAATTAAATTAACGGGATATTCTCCAAATTACGAAGGTCATCCAAAGCAGATTAAATCAGCAATAAAATTAATAGAAGAAGCAAAACAGCCACTAATTTTAGCAGGAGCAGGCATTATAAGATCAAAAGCATATAAAGAATTTCATGAATTTGTTGAGAAAACTGATATTCCTGTTGCAACGACTTTATTAGGTTTAGGAACTTTACCTGCAACAAATCCGCTTAGTCTAGGGATGATAGGGATGCATGGTACAGTTGCAGCTAATTATAGTGCATACGAAGCAGACCTTATAATAGCTATTGGGATGAGATTCGACGATAGAGTTACAGGAAAACTTGATACGTTTATACCAAATGCTAAAATAATACATATAGATATCGATCCAGCAGAGATAGGGAAAAATAAAAAACCAGATATTCCTATTGTTGGTGATGTGAAAAATGTATTATCTAAAATTAATGAGAAAATTCGTATAAATAAAATAATAGATAAAAAAGATTGGATAGATAAAGTTCTGAATTGGAAAAAAGAATATCCTAACTCGTATACTAAATCAGATGATATTATAAAGCCACAGCAAATTATTGAAACTATTAGTAAAATTACAGATGGTAAAGCAGTTATTATAACAGACGTAGGACAACATCAAATGTGGACTGCGCAATTTTACGACTTTAATATAGCGGGGAGTCTTTGTACATCAGGTGGAGCAGGGACTATGGGATATGGATTGCCAGCTGCTTTAGGTGCAAAAGTAGGAAGACCGAACGAACCTGTAATTGCAATTGTTGGCGATGGCGGAATTCAGATGACAATACAAGAACTTATGACTTTACACCACTATAATATTGGAGTAAAAATAGTATTGGTTAATAACTCTTACCTTGGAATGGTAAGACAATGGCAGGAGATATTTCACAATAGAAGATATTCCTCTGTTGATTTAAATATTAATCCTAATTTTATGAAATTAGCTGATGCATACGGCATTAAAGGTGTAAAAATAGAAAATCCTAATAACTTAGAATCAATTTTAAAAGAGAACATAGAAAGTGATGAACCTGTATTAATAGAGTGTGTTGTTGCAAAAGAGGAAAATGTTTTACCAATGGTACCACCAGGTGGAGCAGGGCATAAAATGATGGGGATAAGAGGTGAGTTATAATGAAACATATAATTTCTGTAATTGTTGAGAATAAACCTGGAGTTTTAGCACGAGTTGCAGGGCTGTTTAGTAGAAGAGGATTTAATATAGAAAGTTTAACTGTTGGTGTAACTGAAGACCCAACATTATCTAGAATGACTATTGTATCAACAGGTGATGATGCAACTCTAGAACAAATTATAAAACAACTTCATAAATTAATAGACACAATTAAAGTAGTTGATTTACCTAATGATAACTCTGTAAAAAGAGAATTAATTCTAATAAAAGTAGATATCAATGAGAAAACAAGAAGTGAAGTTGTGCAAATTTCTGATATATTTAGAGCTAAGATAGTAGATGTAGGTAAGAATAGTCTTACTATTGAAATTACAGGGGAAGAAGGAAAAACAGAAGCATTTATCAATTTAATGAATCAGTTCGGGATTAAAGAATTAGTTAGAACTGGAAAAGTCGCTCTACATAGAGGAGAAAAAACAGTAATGTAATTAAATATATAAAGGAGTGATTTGAATGCAAAATTTTATAAGAACGATGGTGGTAATTGTTGTTATGATTTTTGTACTAGGGTGTAGCAGTAATAGTGTTAGAGTAAAGGATGCAACTCTAAAACAATATATTACTAAAAATGAAAAAGTTATCATATATCAGGAAGATATAGTCGGTGATGATAATGGTCCTGGAACATACATATATCCAACAAGAGAGGATTTCAAAAAAGGTGATTTTGATTTAGTGAGCTTTATGGTAACAGAAACTGAAAAAACATATAATTTTTATTTTAAAATTAAAAATGATTTCAGTAATAAATGGGGACTGCCACTTGGATGGGATGTTCAAATGTTTGATGTATATTTAAACTTTGGAGAAAATAAACATAAACATACTTTAGGTGGAAGAAATGTAAAAATTCGAGATGGATGGGATTATGTACTTGTAGTTGCTGGAGAGACAAAACCTAGAATGACTAAAGAGATTAATAACTCAAAAGTTGTAAAAGACGATATAACTCCGGCGGAAGATGTTACTGAGAGAGGTTTTTTACCAGATATAGTTAGAACTTTTGATAATGTCTTAATTGCTACAGTTAATAAAACAGACAAATTTAATATGGATAATTTAAAAGGATATCAAGTATTTGTGTTGGGGTCAGACGGTTATGCCATGGAAACACATACATTCTCAAGATTAGTTATAGAACAAGAAGATATTTGGAAATTTAGTGGCGGATCAGACTATCAAGGAGATCCAAATGTAATAGATATATTAGGTGATAACTCTTCGCTAGGGAATTATATTTCTACAAGAGATAGAACAGAGTATACAGAGATAAATTTAATAAAAATAAAAAAATAAAACTACAAGGAGGAAATTTAATAATGGCAAAAATTTATTATGAAAGTGATTGTAATTTTGGACTTTTAAAAGGTAAGAAAATTGCGGTAATTGGATATGGAAGCCAAGGTCACGCACACTCTTTAAACTTAAAAGACAGTGGTGCTGATGTAACAGTAGGACTATATGAAGGAAGTAAATCATGGAAAAAAGCAGAAGAAGCAGGATTAAAAGTTGCAAATACTGCTGATGCTGTAAAAGATGCAGACGTTGTTATGATCTTATTACCAGATGAAGTTCAAAAAGATGTATATAATAACGATATTGCACCAAATTTAAAAAATGGAGCTTATTTAGCATTTGGACATGGATTTAACATTCATTTTGGACAAATTATACCTAGAGCTGATATAAACGTATTTATGGCTGCTCCTAAAGGGCCTGGACATATGGTTAGAAGAACTTATACTGAAGGTAGCGGAGTACCAACTCTAATTGCAGTATATCAAGATCCAAGCGGGAATACAAAAGATATTGCTTTAGCATGGGCAGCAGGAATTGGCGGAGCAAGATCAGGAGTATTAGAAACTACATTTAGAGACGAAACAGAAACAGACTTATTCGGAGAACAAGCAGTATTATGTGGTGGGGTAACAGCTTTAATGAGAACAGGATTTGAAGTATTAGTAGAAGCTGGATACGATCCAATTAATGCATATTTTGAATGTGTGCATGAAATGAAATTAATTGTTGACTTAATATACGAAGGTGGATTTGCAACAATGAGAGATTCTATATCAAACACAGCAGAATATGGTGATTATACAATAGGACCAAGAATTGTTACAGAAGAAACTAAAAAAGAAATGAAAACTGTATTAAAAGAGATTCAAGAAGGAACTTTTGCAAAAAAATTCATACTTGAAAGACAATCAGGAATGCCTTATATGCATGCAACTAGAAAAAATGAAGCTAGACATCAAGTAGAAGTTGTTGGAGCAGAATTAAGAAAAATGATGAGTTGGATAAAAAAATAATATTTATTTATAGAGACTAGTGGAATTTTCTGCTAGTCTTTTTTATTTTATATAAATATATAAATCTTCATACTTTGAGTAAAAAAAGATATAGAAAAAAACTTAAAACTATGGTATAATTATTAATAAACGAAATATAATAAAGGGAGTTTTTAAAAAATGCATAATCATAGCTTTGAAACTTTAGAATATAATAAGTTGAAAATGGAGATTGCTAAGTATTCACATCTTATAAATACAGAGGAAAGACTACTTGCTTTATCACCATTAAATGATATATATAAAGCAAAAAAGGAGATAACAATTGTAATAGAATTATCTGAATTAATGAGATTTGATGGTGGAATTGAGATAAATAATATAAAAGATATAGAATTTTTAATGAAAAAAGTAAACTTAATTGGAACATATTTAGAAGCTGAAGAACTTTTCTATGTTTGTGAAAACTTAAAAATATTTCGAAGAGTAAAAAGTAAAATACTTAGCTTAAAAGATAAATACAAAAATCTAAATAGTGAGTTTGAAGGAATCTCATCATATAAAGAGCTAGAAAATATCATTGATAAAATTGTAGATAATGAAAAAAAAATAAAAGACGACGCATCTTTAGAACTTTCTAAAATTAGAAATGAAAAAAATATGATAAATTATTATATAAAGAAAAAATTTGATGAAATTATTGCAAATCCATCATATGAAAAAATGATACAAGAAAAAATAGTTACAATTCGTGATGGTAGATATGTTATTCCTATTAAAGCTGAATTTAAAGGTCAATTGAAAGGGGTGGAACATGATAGATCATCTAGTGGTCAAACAATTTACATAGAACCTTTTATTATAGTACAACATAATAATAAATTAAGAGAATATGAAGTAAAAGAACGTGAGGAGATTAGAAAAATACTCCTTAGAATGACGGACATTTTAAGAAGTAACATAGATGGATTAAAAGAAGTGGATAATGCTATAAAAAGAATAGATTTCCTTAATTCTAAATCATTATATGCAAATGCAACAAAAAGTGTTATTCCAAAATTTACAGAGAAAGAATATATTAACCTAGTAGAAGCAAGACATCCTTTCATAGATCAAGATAAAATAGTTCCTCTTAGTTTTGGTATAGGTAAAGATAAGAATATTTTATTAATTACAGGACCAAATACTGGTGGAAAAACTGTTGCATTAAAAACTGCTGGTTTACTTACGCTTATGGCACTATCAGGTATACCAATTCCAGCAAATGAAAAAACAGAGATTGGTTTTTTTACAAAAATATATGCAGATATTGGCGATGAACAAAGTATAGAACAAAATCTAAGCTCGTTTTCGGGACATTTAAAAAATATAAAAAACATATTAGAAAATATTAATCGAGGTAGTCTAATTTTATTAGATGAATTAGGTTCGGGAACAGACCCTATTGAGGGTGCTGCCTTTGCAATGGCGATAATTGATTATATAAAAGAGAAAAAGGCAAAAGCAATTATAACAACACACTATAGTGAAGTAAAAGCTTATGGATACAATGAAGAAGATATTGAAAGCGCGTCTATGGAATTTGATATATCTACCTTATCACCAACATATAGATTAATGCTTGGGATCCCTGGTGAGAGTAATGCTCTTACAATTGCCAAAAAACTTGGAATTTCTGAAGAGGTAATTGAAAGAGCAAGAAATTATATAAGTGAAGAAGATAAAAAAGTAGAAAAAATGATATTAAATATTAAAGAAAAAAGCGATGAAGTTACAAAAGAGAAATATGAATTGGAAAATTTAAGACAGGAATTAGAAAATTTAAAAAAAGATTATAATCAAAAAATATTTGAAATTGAAAATGAAAAACAGGAAATTATTAAAAAAGCATATGATGAATCTCTTGAAATGGTAAAAAACGCTTCTTTAAAAGCAAAATCTTTAATAAATAAATTACAAAAAGAGGATGCAAAAAAAGAAGATGCTAAGGAAACTGAAAGAAGTCTAAATATGTTAATGAGATCTATAAATGAAGATAAAAAAGAAAAAATCAAAATGGATAATAGAGCAAAAATTGATATAAAATTAGACGTTGGGCAAAAGATCCTTGTTAAAAATTTAAATCAAGAAGCAATTGTTCTTAGAGTCAATGAGAAAAAAAATGAAGTACAGGTTCAAGCTGGGATTTTAAAATTATCCGTCCCATTTGAGGAGATAAAAATAGTTGAAAAAAATGAGAAAAATTCTAATTATGTAAATAAACATGTTGCGAACAAAAGAGTTGTAAAATATGATATCGATATTAGGGGATTAAATCTCGATGAAGGGATAGTAGAGTTGGAACATTATCTGGATTCTGCTACGTTGAATTCATATACAGAAGTACACATTATACATGGAAAAGGTACAGGAAAATTAAGATTAGGGATTCAAGAATATCTAAGAACAAGTAGCTATATTAGAGAATACAGAGATGGAAATTATAACGAAGGTGGGTTAGGAGTAACCGTTGCAACACTTAAATAGTATAAATTTGATTGAGGAGGGAAAAATATGAATAGTGTTAAAAGTTTATTTATGGTACTTTTTGTTGTTTTAGTTTTTCATTTTATAGGCTTATATAATAACAACGATAAGTTAGCTTTTTTATTAATTGCAGTAGTTTTAGGATGGGGATTAGATTATTTATTAAGTTTTATTTTTTCAAAGTTAAAGGAGAAAACTAGCAATAAAGTTTTGAATAAATCTAAAGTATTAGATAGTAGCGTGATTATTGATGGGCGTATTTTAGATATAATTGATGCTGATTTTGTTGAGGGAGATGTAATTATACCACGTTTTGTATTGGATGAATTGCAATATTTAGCTGATTCGGATGAGAGTATGAAAAGGGCAAAAGGAAAAAGAGGTCTTGATTTAATTAAATTACTTCAAAATGCTAAAAAAAATAAAGTGATTATTAGTGAAAAAGACTATGAAGCAAAAGAGGTAGACTCTAAATTAGTAAGTATGGCAAAGGACTTTGGTGCAGATTTGGTAACCACGGATTTTAATTTAAATAAAGTAGCAACAATACAGGGAATCAGAGTTTTAAATATAAATAAACTTTCAAATGCCCTAAAACCAATGGTAATTCCAAATGAAGAGCTAGATATTGAATTAATTAAATCAGGCGACAGAGAAGGACAAGCAGTTGGTTATTTAAATGACGGTACAATGGTAGTAGCAGAAGATGGTGGAGATTGTGTAGGAAAAAAAGTAGTTATTTTAGTAACAAGTGTATATCCAACAGCAGCAGGAAGAATGATTTTTGGAAGGATTAAATCAAAATGATTGTAGATTATTACTTTATTATTGCAGCAGCAGGTAGTGGCACAAGATTAGATAAAAATAATCCCAAGCAATTTTTAGAGTATAACGGTTCTCCATTATATATAAATATAGTGAAGGAGTTAGAAAAAAATAGTAAAATAACTGCAATAATTATTATTACAAAAAAAGAGTACATTAATTATGTATATGAAACAACAAAAAAATATACTAATAAAAAATTATATGTGCTTGAGGGTGGAAAAGAAAGACAGGATTCTATATACAATGGTATTTTATTTATAAAAGAAAATTTAAAAGGAAATGCAATTATTGCAGTACAAGATGGTGCAAGACCTTTTGTAAAACAAAAATATATTGATAAAACATACGAAATTTTATTAGAAAATAGTAAAGTTAAAGGTGTAGTTGTAGGAGTTTCATCAAAAGATACAATTAAAATTATTGATGAAAATAATATTATTATAGAAACTCCTAAAAGAGATAATCTATTTATTGCTCATACGCCACAAGTGTTTTGGTATGAAACATTGTATAACGCATATAAATATGCATATGAAAATTCTTATTATGGTACTGACGATTCTTCGTTAGTAGAATTCTATGGAGAGAAAATAGAAGTTCTTATTGGTGATTATGATAATATCAAAATAACTACAAAAGAGGACTTATTATATTTAAATGAAAAGTAGGTGAAAGTAACATGTCAAAAAAAATATTTTTATACGATACAACTTTAAGGGATGGCGCCCAAATGAAAGGGATAAATTTTTCTTTAGAAGATAAATTAGGGATAGTGGATCAATTAGATAAATTAGGAATTGATTATATAGAATGTGGTTGGCCTAGCTCAAATCCAAAAGATGAACATTTTTTTAAATTAATAAAAAATGTAAGAAAAAATCATATTAAAATTGTTGCTTTTGGAAGTACAAGACATGCAAAAAATAAAGTTGAAGAGGATATAAATCTAATAAAACTAGTTGAGTCAGGTGCAGATGCAGTTACTATTTTTGGAAAAACATGGGATTTACATGCTACAAAAGCGTTACAAATACCACTAGAAGAAAATTTAGTATTAATAGAAGAATCGGTATCTTATCTTAAAAAAAATGGAATTAAAGAGGTATTTTTCGATGCAGAACATTTTTTCGATGGATATAAAGATAATCCGGAATATAGTCTAAAAGCGATAAAAGCAGCTGAAAAAGGTGGAGCAGACGTAATTGTACTTGCTGATACAAATGGAGGTACTATGTACTATGAGGTAGGTAGTATTATAGAGAAATTAGCAAAAGAGTTAAAAATTCCATTGGGGATACATACACATAATGATACTGGTATGGCACTTGCAAATACAATTGAAGCAGTAAGAAAAGGTGCTATACAAGTACAGGGAACAATGAATGGATATGGAGAGCGTACAGGTAATGCTAATTTATGTGAAATCATTCCAAATTTACAATTTAAAATGGGCTATGAAGGTTTAGGTAATAACATAAAAAGACTTACAAAAACATCACGTTATATAAGTGAAATAGCTAATATGAGTCACTCTGAAAATATGCCTTATGTTGGAAATGGCGCTTTTGCACATAAATCTGGCGTACATGTAAATGCGGTTATGAAAGATCCACGAACTTATGAACATATTGATCCAGAATTAATTGGAAATAGAAGAAAAGTACTTATATCAGATCTTGCTGGTAGAAGTAATGTTTTATTTAAGGCGGAAGAATTAGGTATAAAATTAGATAAAGATAGTGAAGCAGTAAAAAAAGCAATTGAATTAGTAAAAGATTATGAAAATCAGGGATATGAGTTTGAAGGTGCAGATGGTTCTTTTGAATTATTATTAAAAAGTGCTATGGGGACTAGAAAATACTTCTTTGATTTAGAAAACTTTAGATTAATAGTAGAAAGAAACAAAAAAGATATTACAAAATCATGTTACCGTATGACATCAGAGGCAACTATTAAAATGGTTGTAAAAGATAGCGAAAAAATACATATTGTTTCTGAAGGTGATGGACCAGTAAATGCATTAGATGCAGCACTTAGAAAATCTCTAATACCTCATTACCCTTTAATTGAAAATATAAGACTTATTGACTATAAAGTACGAGTACTAAATAGTAAAAGTGGTACCGCCTCTAAAGTACGAGTATTAGTAGAAACAATGAATATAAAAACAAAAGAGAAATGGGGTACGGTAGGAGTTTCTGAAAATATAATAGAAGCTAGTTTTGAGGCGTTAATAGATAGTATAGAATATTATCTACATAAAAAATAAATGGTGATTATATATGTTTGAAGACTTGAAAATTGTAAAAAAAAGAGATCCAGCTGCAAAAAATTATTTACAAATAATACTTTTTTATCCAGGATATCAAGCGATATATTGGCATAGAATAGCACATTTTTTTTATAAAATAAAATTATTTTTTTTATCTTTCTTTATTATGACAACTGTACGATTTTTTACTGGGATAGAGATACATCCAGCAGCAAAAATAGGTAGGCGTGTATTTATAGATCACGGTATGGGAGTTGTAATAGGTGAAACAGCAGTTATTGGTGATGATGTTACTTTATATCAAGGTGTAACTTTAGGTGGAACAGGTAAAGAAACTGGTAAAAGACACCCTACAATACAAAATAATGTTGTAATAGGCGCTGGTGCAAAAATATTAGGTTCTTTTGTAGTGGGAAATAATGTAAATATAGGTGCAAATGCTGTTGTTTTATCAAATGTACCGGAAAATTCTACTGTGGTTGGGATTCCAGGACGAATTGTTAAGATGAATGGCGAAAAGATAAAAGAGGGCATACTTAATCTAGACCATATTAACTTACCAGATCCACTAACAGTTAAACTTAGATTAATGGAAGAGGAAATTGAAAAATTAAAAAATACCTACAATAAGGAGAAAAAATGAAAAAAATTTTATTATGGATAATTATAACTATTTTTATTACAACAATTGGAGCAATTGGATATATTACAGTATCAGAAAATAATAAACCAAGTATAGAATCTTTCGTGATAGAAGATATAGATACATTTATGTATTTTAAAACAAAAAATAAATATAGTAAAAATATAAAAAAACTTAGAAAACAAATTATAAATGGTGAATTAGAAAACGAACAATTAAAAGAAATTGTAAAATATAGTGAAAATTTTGAAAAATATGTTAAAGAAGGAATTTTATTATTAAATATTGATAAATCAGAATATAATACAGAATTATTTAATAATTTTGAGGAAACTATATTAGTATTAAATCCTGAGCAAAATTATAAAATAGTAATGCCTTTTATAAAACAAGCATTTAACAAAAATGAAAAAGGGATATATATACTAAAAGATGAAATAAAAAAGGAAATTTTTAATAGTGAATACGAGGATTATAATTTATATTTAACTGTAATTAACCAATATTTTGTAGTGAGTTTATCTGAAGAAAACCTATTAAAATATAATGAAAGTTATGAAAAAAAGGGAAAAAATACTAAAATAATTAAAGACTTTAAAAATATAAAACCAAAAATAAATGATTTTTATTATGTAATTAATATGGAAAACTTAGAAAATGAGTATATAAATCAAATTATAGAAAATGAATATATGAATTCTATTAATCTAATCTCTATTTATACAGAAAATATCGATAATAAATTAAAATTTAATTTTAATTTCGATGGAGATGGTAAATTTTTCGATCTTTTGGATAGTAGTAAATTAGCAAATAGAGATTTAATAAGTTATGTAGACTACAATGATATTTATCTATCTAATAATAATATCCCGCTTTTACTGACAGAGATATATAATTCTTATCTTTCAACAGGAGGAGTGGATTATTTACAGATAATTCAAATATTTACAGGAGTAAATCACAATACTATTGTTAAAGATTTTTCTAATGAAATTATTATAAAAACAGAAAATTTTAGTAAATTAGGTGTGCTTCTAAAATCAAATAATTTAAAACAAATAGAAACAATAATAGATAATTTTGGACTAGAAAAAGATAATGAAAAATATAATTTTGGAGACATGTATTTTACTTTAAAAGACAATTTTTTTGGATATAATTGTTATCCAGAAATATCTAATAATAATATGAAAATAGGTAATAATAATTTTCTATATATGAATTTTAGATTAGATAAAATTTTAAATAAAGAAAATATTTATATAAATGATTTAGTAAAAAATATTGAGGAATTTAATTACGATCAGTTGTTAGAAGACGGTAAATATTTTGATTTTGAAATAAATGGCATAATCAATAAAAACAGTCTAAATATTTCTTTATCAATAGATTATAAAAATATTGAAGGTATATTTAATTATCTTGAAAAAATTGTAAAATAATGTATAAATTAAAAAAAAAGAGAATAGATATTAACTTAATATTAAAGTTTTTTATCTTATTTATAAAGATATTGTTTAAGTAGTAGGGTTGGAGGAATAAATGAATAAAATTAAAGCAGAAAATTTATCAAAAGCATATAAAAAAAGAAAAGTTGTTTCAGATGTAAGTATAGAAGTTTCACAAGGTGAAATTGTTGGATTATTAGGTCCAAATGGTGCTGGAAAAACCACGACGTTTTATATGATTGTTGGTATTGTAAAACCTCTTACTGGTACAGTTTGGTATAATGATATTGATATTACAAAATATCAGATGTATAAAAGAGCAAGACTTGGTATAGGTTATCTTGCTCAAGAAGCATCTGTTTTTAGAAATTTATCTGTTGAAGACAATATAAAAGCAGTGTTAGAATTAAAAAAAATGTCTAAAAAAGAGATTATTACTAAAACAGAAGAACTTTTAGAGGAGTTTAAAATTACCCATGTGGCAAAAAGTTTAGGTTATGCGTTGTCTGGAGGAGAGCGAAGAAGAGTGGAAATTGCAAGAGCACTTGCAAATGATCCTAATTTTATTTTACTAGATGAACCATTTGCAGGAGTAGACCCAATTGCTGTAGAAGATATTCAAAACATTGTTCTTTATCTGAAACAAAAAGGTTTGGGGATCTTAATTACTGACCATAATGTAAAAGAAACACTTAGTATTACAGAGAGAGCTTATATAATGGCAGAGGGGCAGGTACTTATACAAGGTACAAGTGATGAAATTGCAAACAACGAAGTTGCTAGAAAAGTATATCTTGGTGAGAAGTTTAAATTATAAAATTTATGTAAAAATTGCAATTAAAAAAATATATTGTATAATTAAAGGTGAATAAATTTGAAAATTTTTAATATATTTAAAAAAAAGCAGGATAATTTTAACACAAAATATAAAAAAGAGATTTTAGATAATGACTATGAAGTTAATTTTGAAGATATAAATTTAGAAATATATATAAAAAAAATAGTAGAAAATAATATTGATAAAATATTTTTAAGTGATATATATAATATATCTAAACTTGATTTTAGATCTTGGCCTCTTATAAGTATAAAGGGGATACAACATTTAGTAAATCTTCAAATTTTAAATCTATATGGCTCAAAAATGAATAATATTAGCTATTTAGGTGAACTTAATAACCTTGAAGAACTTAATATATCATGGGCTGATAACATATCAGAAATAAACACATTAAAAAAATTAAAAAAACTAAAATCTTTAAAAGCATTTTATAGTAGTGGGATAAAGGATTTTTCACCTATAGAGAGTATAATAACCTTAGAAAAATTAGATATTTCACAAAACACCTTGTCAAGAGGTGATTTTTTAAAATCATTAATTAATTTAAATGATTTGTCAATATCTAAAAATAACTTAACAGATATAAATTTTCTCGAAAATTGTTTAAAACTAGAAATATTGGATATATCTGGAAATAATATTACAAATATAGAGATATTATCAAAATTTAAAAATCTAGTAAAATTAGATATTTCTGCAAATAATATTAAAAATATAGATAGTTTATTAACATTGCCAAATTTAAAGTATTTAGACTTACGTGGTAATGACATTATAGATAATAAAGCAATATTAAAACTTAAAGAAAATAGATGTAAATTAGTTAATTGGAGGAAGTAATGAAAATTATAGTAGGTTTAGGAAATTATGGGAAAGAATATGAAAAAACAAGACATAATATTGGATTTGAGGTAATTAAAGAACTTGCCGATAAACTAAATATAAGTGATTTTAAAAAAAAATTCCAAGGATTAATAGCAGAGACAACATATAAAAATGAGAAAATAATACTCTTAATGCCTACAACCTTTATGAATCTTAGTGGAAATTCAATTATAGAAGCAATTAATTTTTATAAATTAGACTCAAAAGAGGATATAATTGTAATTTATGATGACATGGATTTACCGTTAGGAAAAATGAAAATTAAAAAACAGGGTAGTGCTGGTGGACATAACGGCATTAAATCGATTATATCTCATATGGGGACTCAATTTTATAGAATAAAATGTGGTATAGATAAGCCAACAGAAAAAGGTGATACAATAAATTATGTTTTGGGAAAATTTTCAAAATTGGAAGAAAGTGATGTGAAAAACATGATTAATAAAGCTGTAGAAGCTTCCTTAGAACTAATATTTGAAACAAATAAGGATAAAGTAATAGGAAAGTACAACTAAAATTTGTTTTAGTAGGTACTTTTTTTATTGTATAAAAATTCACAAGTTAATCATTGTTTATTATTAAGGAGGGGGAATTGTGGGACTATTTACTTTTAAGGGTGGTGTTCATCCTTTAGAAAACAAAATATCTACAGAAAATAGAAATATAGAGAAAATGATTGAACCTAAAAAAGTATATATTTCTTTATTACAGCATATTGGAAGTCCGTTAGAACCAATTGTAAAAATAGGGGACATAGTAAAAAAAGGGGAAAAGATTGCTGAAAGTAAGGCAACTCTTAGTGCACCAGTTCATTCATCTGTATCTGGAAAGGTTATAAAAATTGAGAGAATGCCATTTCCTGTAAATGGGAAAATCAATACGATAATAATTGAAAATGATGAACAAGAAGATTGGATAGAATTAAATCCAGTTAGTGATTATACTAAATTATCTAAAGAGGAATTATTAAACATAATAAAGGAATGCGGGATAGTAGGTCTAGGTGGAGCAGCATTTCCTACTTCAGTAAAATTAAATCCTTCTAATGATGTAATAATCGATACCCTTATTATAAATGCATCTGAATGTGAACCGTATTTAAATGCCGACAATAGAGTTATAATTGAAAATACAGCTGAAGTAATAAAAGGGATTAAAATTATGAAATATATTTTAGGAGCAAAGAAAGCTATTATTGGTATAGAAAATAATAAAAAAGAGGCGTATACTAAACTTTTAGAATATTTAAAAAATTCTGAAGATATATCTGTTGCTCTACTTAAAACAAAATATCCTCAAGGTGGTGAGAAACAATTAATAAAAGCTATACTTAATAGAGTAGTTAAGGTTAAGCAATTACCATCTAGTGTTGGAGTTATTGTACAAAATATTAGTACTGCAAAAGCAATTCATGATGCAGTTATTTTAGGAAAACCACTTATAGAACGTGTAGTTACCGTATCTGGAAACGGTGTATCTAATCCTAAAAATTTATTGGTAAAAATAGGTACATTATTTAGAGAGATACTAGATTATTGTGAAGTTGACTATGAAAAAACTGTAAAAATAATATCAGGCGGACCTATGATGGGAATTTCTCAATATACAGTAGATGTACCGGCGATAAAAGGTACCTCTGGTATACTTGCATTTACAAAAGAGGAAGCCAGAAGAAGTGAACCTCATAGCTGTATAAGTTGCGGAAAATGTATTACCGCATGTCCAATGAATTTATTACCGGTAATGTTTGCAAAATTGGCTACATTTGAAAAATGGGAAAATTTAGAAGAATATAATATTATGGATTGTATAGAGTGTGGAAGCTGTGCATATATTTGTCCATCTCATAGACCATTAACAGAGGGGATTAAAATTGGAAAAGCAAAATTAAGGGGGATGAAAAAATAATTTAAATTAATAATTATATTAAATGAAAAATATATGTTGAAAGAAAAAGGAGGAAAAGTTAATGGTTAAGAAGTTTTTTCTAACACCTTCACCCCATATAAAGACAAAAGAAACTGTTGGGTTAATTATGTTAGATGTAATTATAGCAATGCTACCTATTTTAATAGCATCGATATATTTTTTTAAAACAAAAGCTTTAGGTATTATATTAATATCTGTAGTAAGTGCTATTATTTTTGAAGTAATATCACAAAAAATAATGGGGAGAAAAGTGTGGATAAAAGATGGTAGTGCGATTGTAACAGGGTTACTTTTTGCATTCACTCTTCCACCAACATTACCTTGGTGGGCTGTTGTGGTAGGTATAGGGGTAGCAATTGTATTAGGAAAAATGGTATTTGGAGGAATGGGGCATAATATTTTTAATCCTGCACTAGTTGGAAGGTCATTTATATTAGCATCATGGGGAGCTTTAATGGTAGGTTCTGATTGCTGGATTAATATTGACGGAGTAGCAGGAGCTACTGTATTAGAAAAAATAAAATCTGGAACTCCAATTGATGTTTTAGCAAATGAGTTTGGTTCAAAATCAGGTATGTATTTAGATCTATTTCTAGGAAAAATAGGTGGAACTATTGGAGAGACTTCTGCATTAGCAATACTTATTGGAGGTATATATCTTCTTATTAGAAAGCAAATTACTTGGCATATACCTATTACATTTATAGGGACGGTATTTATATTAATGGGATTATTTGGTCAAGATCCGATTTTTCATATATTAACTGGTGGACTTATGTTAGGGGCATTTTTTATGGCAACTGATATGGTTACAACGCCGTATACAGCTAAAGGGAAATTTATTTTTGGAATAGGTGCAGGTATTTTAGTAACATGGATTAGATTAAAAGGAGGTTATCCAGAAGGGGTATGTTATGCTATACTTATCATGAATGGGGTAACTCCAATTATAAATAAATATACCAAACCAAAAGTATTTGGAGGTGCAATTAAAAATGACAAGAACAATAAAATATAGTTTAACTTTAACAGTTGTTGCTGTAGTTTGTGCAGTTGCACTATCATATACTCACTCTTTTACGATGCCATATATAGAAAATACTAGTCATAACTTAGAAAAAAGTTCTAGAGAAGCTGTTATTGGAACAGGGTATACTTTTAATGAAGAGGAGAAAAAAGTATATAATAATTTAGAATTTATTCCCGCGTATAAAAATGGAAATCTAGATGCTTATGTTGTAAAATCTGTAACAAAAGAGGGATATGGTGGAGAGATTATTTTTTCCATGGGAATTGATTTGGATGGAAAAATAAAAGGTGTAAAGATAATTGAATCGAAAGAAACACCAGGTTTAGGGTCAAAAATTAATGAAGAAATTACTATAAATGGTGAAAAAAAATATTGGGGTAATATCTGGATTGGTCGTGACAAAGATTATAAATTTAATAAATCAGTAGATGCATTTGCAGGAGCTACAGTATCACCAATGGCTGTATATAAAGAGATAATTAAAACATTAAATATATTTGAAAAAATAAAGATTGATTTGAATAAAGGGCCTGTAGAAAATAGCGATGAAAATATACCAAATGAAGAAGGGGCGATGTAGATGAGTAATCGATACACAAGCGAATTTATAAAAGGTATTTTTAAGGAAAATCCAGTATTTGTATTATTATTAGGAATGTGTCCAACTTTAGGGGTAACATCTTCTGCAATTAATGGTTTAGCAATGGGATTAGCTACAATGACAGTATTAATTTTTTCAAATGTACTAATTTCAATATTAAAAAATGTAATACCATCACAGATTAGAATACCAGGATATATTATGGTTATTGCTACATTAGTTACATTAGTTGACAAATTAATGAATGCATTTTTCTATGATTTATACAAAGTATTAGGATTATTTATCCCGTTAATTGTAGTAAACTGTATAATATTAGGAAGGGCAGAAGCTTTTGCTGCAAAAAATAGCGTGATATTATCTTTTTTTGATGGATTAGGTATTGGATTAGGATTTGCATTATCATTAACATTATTGGGCGGAATACGAGAGATACTAGGCGCAGGGAAACTATTTGGTATGGAGATCTTACCTTCATTTGTAAATCCAGCAGTTATTTTTATATTGCCACCTGGAGCTTTCATTACACTTGGTTTTTTAATGGCAATTATAAATAAGGTAAAACAAAAGAGAAATAAAGTGAAGGAGGGTTAAATATGGATTTAGGTAAGCTTTTTTCAATAATAATATTATCAATTTTTATAAATAACTTTGTATTCTCACAATTTTTAGGAATTTGCCCATTTATGGGAGTTTCTAAAAAAAGTGATTCTGCACTTGGTATGGGAATGGCAGTTACATTTGTTATGACGCTTGCATCAGGGGTTACTTGGTTAATATACTATAAAATACTAGTTCCATTAAATTTGGAGTATTTGAATATTATTTCGTTTATACTTATAATTGCTTCACTTGTACAATTTGTAGAGATGTTTATACAAAAAAGCAGTCCTAACCTATATAAATCATTAGGGGTATTTTTACCATTAATAACAACAAACTGTGCAGTATTAGGGGTTGCAATATTAAATCTTCAAAAAGAATATAATTTTATAGAAGCAACAGTGAATGGTTTTGCAGCAGCAGTTGGTTTTTCAATAGCTCTTTTATTAATGGCAGGAATAAGAGAAAGACTTGAATATTCGGATATACCTGAAGCATTTAAAGGAGTTGCAATTGTATTTGTAACAGCAGGAATTTTAGCAATGGCATTTATGGGCTTTAGCGGAATGAAAATATAAGAAAGGTTGTTGAAAAATATGATTAGTGTAAGTGCGATATTAGCTTTAGGTGGAATGGGGTTATTTTTAGGATTATTTTTAGCAATTGCAGCAAAAAAATTTGAAGTTAAATTAGATCCGAAAGTTGAGAAATTAATTGAAACATTACCGGGAGTTAATTGCGGAGCATGTGGATATGCAGGGTGTAATGCATATGCAGATGCAATTAGCAAGGGAGAAGCTGCAGTTAATTTATGTGCACCTGGAGGAGCAGAAACAATTAAAAATATATCAAATATTATGGGGATTAATGAAGTTACCAATGTAGTAAAAAAAGTAGCTAGAGTTATGTGTCAAGGTACAAATCAACATACAAATAGAAAATATAAATTTGATGTGGAACTTAAAACATGTGCAGGATCTATGTTGTATTTTATAGGGGATAAAGAGTGCGATTATGGATGTATGGGGCATGGTGACTGTAAAGTAGTATGCCCATTTGATGCAATAGAGATTACAGATAAAGGGATAGCTAGAATAATAGAGGAAAAATGTACTGCTTGTGGGAAATGTATTAAAGCTTGCCCAAAATCTATTATTAAATTAGTACCTGAAAAAAGCAAGATTACAGTACTATGCTCATCAAAAGATAAAGGCGCAGAGGCAAAAAAAATATGTTCTATAGCTTGTATTGGTTGTGGAATTTGTGCAAAAGCTTGCCCGGTATCAGCAATAGAAGTAAAAAATAATTTAGCTATAATTGATCCGAAAAAATGTATAAATTGTGGAATCTGTGCACTGAAATGTCCTACAAATGCAATATATGATGATATAAAAGAGAAGAAAAAAGCATATATTCATGATGATAAATGTAAAGCTTGTACAATCTGTAAAAAAGCATGTCCATTTGATGCAATAGAGGGAGAAGTTAAGAAAAAACATATTGTAATTGAAGAAAAGTGTGTTGGATGTGGAGTTTGTGAAGAAAAATGTCCATTTGATGCTATAACCATGGAATTAAAATATGATAAAAAGTAAAAAAAGAGGCGATTTATTATCGCCTTTTTTTATTTTTTAAAATGAAGAAAAACAGTTGTTCCGACATTTAATTTTGATGATATTGTAATAGTACCTTTTAGTTTATCCATAATATATTTTACTATTGTAAGTCCTAAACCTGTTCCCTGAATTTTACCACTTTTTAAAGGATCAAATATTTTTAAAATAACATCAGAAGCAATACCAATACCATTATCTTCAATACTTATTATCAAACTTTCTAATTCAGATTCTATTTTAAACTTTATAAAATTATGTTTTTTATTATAATCTACAGCTTCAATTGAATTTTTAATTATCTTTTTAAAAATCTCGATAAATTTTAAATAATCAGTTAAAATATTTGAATCATTATCTATATCATTGATAATTTCAATGTTTAAAAGAGAAATATCACTTTTATAATATTGTATCGCTTCTAAAATAGCATTTTTAATAGAAACGTCTTCATATGAGATATTAAAGTCATTTGTACTTGCGTATTGAAGTAATTCTTTTGCCATTTTA
>JAAYPW010000034.1 GCA_012519615.1 Fusobacteriota bacterium | reverse complement strand
AATGTTATTTATCTTGATTGTTTTTCTAAAAAATTCTGTTTTTAATTTCATTTTACTTCTTTTCAAACTTTCTGTTTCTTAATAAATATCCTCTTTCTCTACTTCTTTAATCTCTTTAAATTCTTTATTTAGTTCTATTATTTTTATTTTTTTACTTAAATATCCTATTTTTTCATCATAGGTTTTCGAGGGAATATTTCCTATTAACTCATATGAATCCTTTAAATCTTTTTGTAAGGTAATTATTTTTTCGTCTATCTCTTTTAATTTATTTTTGCAATCAGATTTTACATATATATCATCAGTACTATTTCTTAAATCAATTAATTTTTCTTTTTGACGTAAATGACAAAAATAGTTCCTTTTCAATACATGCTGTTCGTGTTCTTCTTTTATTATTTTAGCCTCATCTTCTGGAATTACATAGTTTTTTAATTGTTCTTCTCCTGTTTTTTCTAATAAATTAATAGCTTTATTATTTTCTGGATTTTTACCGTCATATCCTGCTATGTATATTTGGGTTATACCACCTTTTCCATAGTCTTTATTTGCTGCTGTTTCTCCTATTGCTACTTCTACATCTTTTGTTAATTTCCATATACTTACATAACTTCTATATAAATATACTCCTTCTTCTTTTTCCCATGGTTGTAACTGTAAGCCTTTTGATATAATATTTGAATTTAAATTTTGTTTCCTATACTCTTCTAATGTTGTAAAATAGCCTGAATTTGATGGCTCCATTTTTACTAATATTGTTCCTGCTTTTAAAACTTCATTTCTATAGTTATCCATTCCTACAAAAGCATCGTAACCTTGCCATGCAACTGCTTCTTTACTTGGATTTTCACTATATTTCATTATTCTGTTTTCTTCTCTGTATTCTCCCATTTTTTATTACTCCCAACCAAACATTTGTTCCAATGTTAAATTTGATTCTTTTTCAGGTTTAAATAACCTTGTTCTATACTGTATCGTCAATTTTATATTTGCTGGGCTTGCTGTTGCTCCATATGGTAAAAATGTTGTTTTTATTGTTCCCCATTTATAATCAAACCATAGTTCTCTTCCACCTTCTACGCTTCCTTCTATTTGGCTCATTAAAAATTTATTTAAATAATCTAATACTGAATATTCATATTCATAATTATTACTTCTTCCTATCTTTTCTTCTGTTTCTATTTCGTGTACATACCATCCTTTTTTTGATATTTCTATATCTTCTAAATAACCATCATCATCAAAAAATATATTAATATTTAATTCAAAACCATCTATTTTTCCTATTGTTAATGGATAAATCCATTCGTTTTTATCAGTTTTTTTTCTGTCTATAGTATAACTTTTATACAATTCTGTTTTTTTAAAATCTTCTAATTTCATTCCTGGATATACTTCCAAGCCTTCTCCTAATATAAATTTCCCTGTTTTTAAATCGATCATTTATTTTTCCCTCCATATGTTTTTTTATTTTTTTGCTCAAATATCTCTCGCGATTTCCTATAACGTTTCGACTATAAGAGATGTGTCTGAGCCTTACAGCTCTGCTGTCGGCGAAGGCATATCTTTTATAGTCTGTTATCGGATAGCTTCCTTACCCGCTATTCTTGCTTAGCTTCTGCATTTTCTTTGACTTAGAGCAGAAAACAGGACGTTTTCTGCTCGGTATATTCTTGCCCTCGCTATAATTCATCTGCTTTTTTCAATATATATTCATAAAGTTCTTTTCCAATTCTAATTTTATTTTCTATCATTTTATCTAATAATACATTTACATTATCAATTAATTTCATTTTTTAGATTCAATCAATAATCAAGTGTTCCGCATACATCTAATTGTGTTATATTTATCTAATTCTTACCTAGCTAATTACTATAATTTATAAAATAAATCATCTTTAAATTCAACTATATTTGTTTCGTATTATTTTAAATTATAATCTTCATACCAGAGCAGACAGAATTATCTGCCTGCTACATTTTTCTATTCCGCTACAAATCTCATTCCATGTTTTTTAGCATATTTCTCTGCTTCTGAACCAGCTTTTCCATAAATAACTATATCGTTATACCAATTACTAAGGTAAAATCCGTCTTCACTAATATGTTTGACAGAATCTGGTATAAATACACTTTTTAAATTAATATTATAAAATGAATTTGATGCTATACTTGTAACAGTTTTTCCTCTGATAGAATTTGGAATGACCAAATCATAATTTTTAGGTAAGCCTATATGACCTTTTAATTCTCCTGTTTCTTCATCAAAAACCCAATAATCAGTTAATCCTGCACCTAATTGTATGTCTTCTATTTCGGATATATTATTTCCTGAAAATGCATTTGGCCCAACAAATACAACACTATCTGGTATTTTTACTTTTTTTAATTCATTACGTGCAAAAGCCCTCTCTCCTATAAATACAACACTATCTGGTATTTTTACTCTTTCTAATTCATTCCAATCAAAGGCACGAACCCCTATATATTTGACAGTATTTGGTATTTTTATTTTTTTTAATGTTATAAACTTGTATCCATCTTCAGTTCTATTAAAATCAAACGCATAATCGTTTATTCCTATAACTGGTTTACCTTTATATTTAGAAGGAATTTTTAGATTATTCCTTCTTAAAGCTAAGAAATCTCTGCTAACACTTATTGCATATCCTTCGTATTCATTTT
>JAAYPW010000033.1 GCA_012519615.1 Fusobacteriota bacterium | reverse complement strand
TATGTATTTGAAAATTTTGTGAGAAATTTCTATAAAAAAGAGCAAAATAAATACAGTGTTAGTAGAGAAGATATATATTGGAAATTTAACGTGATAATAGAGGGAGATAAAGGATATTTACCTAAAATGCAAACGGATATTACACTGGAAAATAATAGTGATAAAATAATAATCGATACAAAATATTATAAAGAGGCATTAAATATAAACTATAATAGAGAAAAATTTAAATCGGATAATCTGTATCAATTATATAGTTATTTAGGAAATATCAAAAATCAAAAAAATAAAAAATTAACAGGAGTATTAATATATCCAGAAATTGATAAAGAGGTTAATTTTTCTGGTAAATTTGGTGCATTTGAAATGAGAGTAAAAACAGTTAATCTAAATAGCAAATGGGAAAATATCCATAACAGACTGATAGAAATTATTTTATAAATTAAATATTTATATCTATAAATAAAAATAATAATTAAAAAAATATTTTTATACAAGAAATAGAATTTATTAAAAATATAGATGCCATTTAAAAAACATAAAACATAAAAATCTTACCTTTTTTTCTTGAATATATACCTTTAATATGCTATAATATATTGAAAAAATAAAATAAAATATACAGTATGTTTTTAAAAGTTCAAAAAGCAAATTTTTTAAAGATAAATTATTGTGAAAAAAATTACTTTCATCTACATTTAAAGGAGTTATAACTATGGATAAATTATTAGAAAAAGAGGAAATGGCAAAAATAATATCTAACTTAAAAAATGGATCAAAAAAGGTAGTTTTTACCAATGGGTGCTTTGATATCTTGCATATTGGACATACGAGATATCTGGATGAAGCTAAGAAAAAAGGGGATATTCTAGTAGTTGGATTAAATAGTGATAAATCTGTTAGAAGTCTAAAAGGGGAGTTAAAACCATATGTACCAGAAGAGGAACGTGCCGAGATGTTACTTTCTCTTAAATCTGTTGATTATGTTGTAATTTTTGATGAGGATAATCCTATATCACTAATTGATACATTAAAGCCATCTGTACATGTAAAAGGTGGAGATTATACAAAAGAGAGCTTAATTGAAGCAGAAGTAGTTGAAAAAAATGGTGGTGTTGTTGAGATTGTGTCACTAGTAGCTGGTAAATCAACTACAAATATTATAGAAAAAGTTCTTGAAAAAAATAAGGTGTAATTGAAATGAGAAAAACACTTAGTTTTAATGAGATAAATAAACTGGCAGATGATATTATAGATGTTATTGATAATAAAACTGTAATTGCTCTTATTGGTGATTTAGGTACTGGTAAAACTACATTTGTTAAGAGATTAGCACAAAAACTTGAGGTTACAGATATTGTTAAAAGTCCAACTTTTAATTATGTTATTGAGTATCTTACAGGTAAAATCCCTATATATCATTTTGATGTATATAGACTTTGTGAACCTAGTGAAATATACGAGATAGGATATGAAGATTATCTTAATTCTGATGGAATTATAGTTATTGAGTGGGCAAATATTATTCAAAGTGAATTACCAGACGAGTATTTACAGATTAATTTATATTATAGCGACGATGAAGAGAGAGAAATCGAGATAAAATACGTTGGAAATGATAAAAAAAATGAGGAGATTTTAAAATATGTTGGTTTTAGCAATTGATACAAGCGGTAAAATAGGTACCGTAGCAATTTTTGATAGTAAAGAGGGGACACTTTGTGAAATAACTGTAAAAGTTAAGAAAAATCACTCAGACACAATTATGGAAACTATAGATTCTCTATTTAAATTTTCTGAATATACTTTGGATAATGTGGAGCTTATTGCTGTGACAACAGGTCCAGGTTCGTTTACCGGTATTCGAATAGGGATGGCTACTGCAAAAGGGATTGCAATTGCTAAAAAAATCCCAATTGTTGGGATAAATACACTAGAAGCATTAGCGTATGGAGTTTCTAATACAGATAAAACTATAATTTCGTTTATAGATGCAAAAAAAGAACGGGTATATTATGGGGTATTTAAATATATTAATGGTAAATTACAACTAATAGAAGAATATTCCGATTCACATATAGATAATATATTAGATAGATATAAATATGATAAAATAATATTTACTGGTGATGGAGCTTTTGCATATAAAGATAAGATTACTAGTATAATGGGAGAAAACGGGTATTTTAATAACATCTCATCAATTAACCTTAGAGGTAGCTGCGTAGCTGAAGCTGGAATGTATAAAAATATAGATAATGTGTATACATTAGAGCCGTTTTATATATCTAAAACACAGGCCGAACAAAATAAAGTGGATAAAACAATCAATAATGATGAAGGGGAGCTGAAAATATGAAACTTTCTGATAGAGTACTAAATATAGAACCATCTGCAACTTTAGAGGTGATAAACAAAGTCAATGCATTGAAGGAATCTGGTGAAAATGTAATATCTTTCGGCGCTGGAGAACCTGATTTTGATACACCTATTTCTATAAGTGAAGCGGGGAAACAAGCGATAGATGATGGATTTACTCATTATACACCTGTAACAGGGATAAATATTTTAAAAGATGCTATTATTGAAAAATTAAAAAAAGATAACAATATATCTTATAATCGTGAAAATATAATTGTATCTAATGGAGCAAAACACTCTCTTTTTAATGCATTTACAACAATATTAAATCCAGGTGATGAAGTTATAATTCCACAACCGTATTGGGTAAGTTATGGTGAAATGGTAATATTATGTGGTGGAGTCCCTGTGTATGTGCAAACTTCTATTGATGATGGATTTGCATTCCGTGCAAATTTAATAAAAGATAAAATTACAAGTAAAACTAAAGCTATAATTCTAAATAGCCCTAATAATCCAACAGGTGCAGTACTTGAAGAATCAGAAATAAGAAAAATAGCTGACCTTGCTATAAAACACGATCTAATAATAATATCAGATGAAATTTACGAAAAATTAGTATATGGAGAAAAAAAACATTTTTCAGTGGCATCTATATCTGAAGAGGTAAAAAATAGAACAATTACAATAAACGGGGTGTCAAAAGCGTATGCAATGACAGGTTGGAGAATAGGATATATGGCAGGACCTTCTGATTTTATTAAGAATGCATCTAATTTTCAAGGGCATACTACATCAAATCCAAATAGTATTGCACAAAAAGCTTCTGTGAAAGCAATGCTTATGGATAATAGAGATTTACAGCCTATGATAGATGAATTTAAAAGAAGAAGAGATTATATGTATGAAGAGTTATCTAAAAATGATAAATTTATTATGCCACCAAAACCAGACGGCGCATTTTATATATTTCTAGATATATCTAAATTTAATATGAGATCACTTGAATTTGCAAAATATGTAATTGAAAAAGAGAAAGTTGGAGTTGTTTCGGGGATTGCTTTTGGAATGGATAATTATGTTAGGTTGTCTTATGCTAATAGCATGGAAGAAATTATAGAAGGGGTAAATAGATTAAAAAATCTATAGTTATTTATAAAACAGAGATTATATAATATTATTAAATTAAAATATAAAAAATATTTTAAAAAAACTATTGCTTTTTGTAAAATATGTAGTATACTTATAATAGGACGTTGAATTCTACATTAGTTTTTTGATCCAAAGATTTAGAGTTTCAAGAATGACAGGTTTATGGATTCAATATTTATTGGTAACAAGTTAGTAAAGTTTTATGTAACAAAGATTCACGGTAACAAGTTAGTAAAGTTTTATGTAACAAAGATTTACGGTAACAAGTTAGTAGAGTTTTATGTAACAAAGATTTACGGTAACAAGTCAGTAGAGTTTTATGTAACGAAGATTTACGTTAACAAGTTAGCAGAGTTTTATGTAACAAAGATTTACGGTAACAAGTTAGTAGAGTTTTATGTAACGAAGATTTATTGTTTTAAAATTAAGGATTTGATGATTTAGCGATTCAAAAATTATTGGTTTTGAGGATTTAAAGATTCAATGATTCAAAGATTTACTGTTTAGAAATTTTATTTTTAAAGTTTCGCATCTTTGCTATACAATGTTAGTATTGTAAAGACAGAAAATCGCATACATAATTAAAATTAAATATTTATTATAAGGGAAGAGTTGGGATAAAAACCAAGTCTTCTCTTTTATTTTTTATTTAAATAAAAAGTTGACACTAAAACATGCTTGTAGTATAATACAGTTACATAATAAATAAAAATAGGAGTGAAATAAATGCCTAATTTACATGGAACTATGAGAATAAATGATAAAAATCACCTAGAAATTGGTGGTGTGGATGTAGTAGAAGTTGGACGGGAAAATGAATATCCAGTATATGTAATTGATGAGGATTTTTTAAGAGAAAAGATAAGAGAATATAGAGAAGCTTTTAAAAAATATTATCCAAATAGTATGGTGCATTATGCATCAAAAGCTTTTATGAACTCTGCTATGTGTAAAATCGTAAACAGTGAAGATATTGGTTTAGATGTAGTTTCTGGTGGGGAATTATTCACTGCTATTAATGCTAATTTTCCTACAGAGAAAATTGTTATGCATGGAAATAATAAATCAAAAAGAGAAATTTTAATGGCAATAGAAAACTCTGTTACTATTGTTATAGATAATTTTTATGAGATTGATTTAATAGATTCAATTACAAAAGAATTAAATAAAAAAGTAAATGTACTTCTTAGAATAAAACCTGGAATTGCTGCTGAGACACACCATTATGTAAATACAGGTCACGAGGATTCTAAATTTGGTTTTATTATTAAAGAGGGAATAGCTGAAAAAGCAGTTAAAAAAGTTGTCGCATCAGAAAATATGATATTTCGTGGATTACATATGCATATTGGATCACAAATATTTAAGACAAATGGTTATGAAAAATCAATAGAGATAATGACAGACCTTATGAAGAGATTAAAAGATGAAAATATAGAGGTAAATGAATTTGATTTAGGTGGAGGATTAGGTGCAATTTACATAAAAGAAGATAAACCTATGGCAATTGATAATTTTATAAAGTTACTTATAGATAAGGTTATATTAGAATTTAATAAAAAAGGGCTTAGTTTGCCAATGTTACGTGTAGAACCAGGTAGGTCAATAATTGCTGAAGCAGGGACAACTATATATAGAGTAGGTTCTATTACAGAAGTACCTGGAATTAGAAAATATATTGCTATAAATGGTGGTATGGGTGATAATATTAGACCGGCATTATATGATTCAAAATACAGCGCAGTAATAGCAAATAAAATGGATATAGAACCAAATGAATTAGTTACTGTAGCAGGGAAATGTTGTGAAACTGGAGATATTCTTATTAAGGATATTATGTTGCAAAATCCAGAATCTGAAGATATACTAGCTGTATTTACTACAGGTGCATACAATTATTCAATGGCGAATCATTATAATAGACTTCCTATACCGGGAGTATTATTGGTAAAAGATGGTAAAAAAGATTGGATTGTTAAACCAGAAAATTATGAGGATATTATAAAAAACGATATAATTCCCGATAGACTAAAATAAAATTTATTGAAAATATGGAGGTTATTAAATTATGTTTTTTGAAGGATCATATGTTGCGTTGGTTACACCATTTAAAGAAAATGGGTGTATTGACGAAGAAAAATTAAGAGAATTGGTAAATTTTCATATAGAGAATGGTACAAACGGGATATCACCTTGTGGCACAACAGGGGAATCACCTACATTATCACACGAAGAGCATAAAAGAATAATAGAGATAGTTGTAGATGAGGTAAAAGGTAGAATACAAGTTATTGCAGGTGCTGGATCAAACTCTACAAAAGAGGCAATAGAATTTACAAAACATGCAAAAGAAGTAGGAGCAGATGCTGTTTTAAGTATTGGACCATATTATAATAAACCAGGACAACGTGGATATATCGAACATTTCAAAGCAATAGCTAATGCAGTAAATATCCCTATTATGTTGTATAATGTACCAGGGAGAACTGCTCAAAATATGACTCCAGAGACAATTTATGAACTGTCAAAAATAGATAATATAAAAGGTGTAAAAGAAGCATCTGGTAGTTTAGAACAAGTATGCGAGATATTAAACTTATGTGAAGATAAAATAGATGTAATATCAGGTGATGACCCTTTACTATTACCAATGTTATCAGTTGGTGCAAAAGGGATTGTGTCTGTAACGGCAAATATATTACCTAGAGAAGTGAGTAATATAATAAAATATTTTAATGAAGGTGATATTGCTAGTGCACAAAAAATACATCAAAAATTATTTAAATTAAATCAAAATATGTTTATTGAAACTAATCCTGTACCAGTAAAAGCTGTAATGGAGATGCTAGGTAAAATAAATGGTGCTGTTAGATTACCTCTAGTAGGTATTTCTGATGAAAGTAAAAATACATTACAAAATATATTAAAAAAACTTGAATTAGTTTAATATAATATGTTATTATATAGGTAATGAATATTTTTATGGGATCATATTATATATAAAAAGGAGGGAATTACTGCAAAATAATTGTAAAATATATTTTGTGGTGAAAATCTAATGGAAATTATTGAGAAAGAAGATAAGTTTTTGGCTGGGGAATTTGAAGGGAATATTTTTATAAAATTAATTGGAAATAGTACTATGAGAAATAGTAAAACTCTAGAAGAGTATTTAAATAAAATATTAACTGGTGAAAAAAAAGATATTATTTTAGATTTTGAAGAATGTAACTACATGGATAGTACAATGTTAGGTTTAATAGCAAAAATTGCGCTTAAAATAAAAAAAATATGGCTGCAAGAAATAATTGCTATTAATTTAGACAACTCTA
>JAAYPW010000032.1 GCA_012519615.1 Fusobacteriota bacterium | reverse complement strand
TCTATAGTTAATCCCATTAAAATTAGGTATTCTTCTAAAAGATTGTGCAGATTCCCATGAATGTATCTCTTTATCATTTCTTATAATTCTTATCTCTTTTGGATACCAAGAGTGTGATTTATGATAGCGATTATAATCACCCCAAAAATGGATATACTTAAATAAAAAACCTTCAACTTCTTTATCATTTAAATATTTTTTACAACTTTCTACAATCTTTTCTAAATATTTTTCATGTACAACCTCATCTGCTTGTAAATAAAACAACCAATCCCCTGTACATGCTGCTTTTGCGATATCAGTTTGATGTGCATTTTCCATACCATATGGATATTTTTCTAAATCCCACACAGTATCTATTATTTTAATTTTATCTGAATTAATACCCTCTATTAATTCTCTTGTGTTATCATCTTTATCACAATCACCAACAGCAACAACAAATTCATCAACTATTGGAAGTATTGAACGTATAGATTCTTGTATCGGATAATATAATTTACTTGAATTTTTTATCATGCTAAATCCACTTATTTTCAATCTTAAAGAACACCTACCCCAAAGTATTTAAATTCTTTTCTAAATACTTCATTATTTGAATAAATATTTCTTAAATCAAAAAAATAGTCCTCTGTCATTATCTCTTTTAATCGATTTATATCTAGTTCCTTAAATTCATCCCATTCAGTAACAACTACTACAGCATTTGATTCCTTTATAGCATCGTACTTATTATCAAAATATGTTATTTCTGATTTAATCTCTTCTAATCTCCATTTTGATTCTCTTATCCCTTCTGGACAAAAAGCATGTATTTTAGCACCATTTTGTACTAATCCTTTAATAATATCTATTGATGGCGCATCTCTTACATCATCAGTTTCCGGTTTAAAACTAAGCCCTAATATACATATAGTTTTTCCCTCAACGCCATTCATATTATTTACTATTTTTTCTACCATTTTACGTTTTTGCTTTTCATTTGCTTTTATTGCTGAATCAATTATATAAAATTCTTCATTATATTGTTTTGCAATATCTACAATTGCCTTCGTATCTTTTGGAAAACAACTTCCCCCATATCCAGCACCTGCATTTAAAAATTTAGGACTAATTCTACTATCTTGTCCCATTCCTTTTGCAATATCTTCTATATTTGCACCAACTTTTTCTGCTAAAAGCGCCATCTCATTAATAAAACTTATTTTTACTGCTAAAAATGCATTTGAAGCATATTTTATCATCTCTGATGTTTCTATATTTGTATACATAATTTGTGTATTCTTTTTTATAAAATAATTATATACTTTTTTAATTACCTCTTTAGCTCTACTATCGTTTACACCTACAACTATTCTATCTGGATTTAAGAAATCATAAACAGCTTTCCCTTCTCTTAAAAATTCTGGATTAGATACTACGCTAAATTCAATATCTATTCCCCTTTTTTTTATCTCTTTTTTTATTTTATCATATACTAATTTTCCTGTACCCACTGGTACTGTAGATTTGTTTACTATAACTTTATAATTATTAATATTTTTACCAATATTTTTAGCTACTTCAAGTACATACTGTAAATCAGCACTTCCATCATCTTTTGGAGGTGTTCCCACAGCTATAAATATTACATCACTTTCTTTTACTGTTTTTTCTATACTTGTGGTAAATTGTAACCTCTCTTCATCTATATTTTTTAATACTAATTTTTCTAAATCATTTTCATATATTGGCATTATCCCTTTTAATAACATATCAATTTTTCTATCATCTATATCCATGCAAATTACATTATGTCCCACTTCAGATAAACATGTACCTGATACTAATCCAACATATCCTGTTCCTATTACACCTATATTCATAATTAATCCCCATTCCTTTTTATAATTTTAGATTGTAATAACATCTCTTCTAGCTTTTCAATAACAATTTCCGGTTTTAATTCATCAAATATTCTTCGTTCTTGATCTCTATTTTTAAGTAGTTTTTTTCTATATTGAGAAAATTCTTTCTCATTCATAATTTTACTCAAAATAGGTTTTATAATTATATGTTTTGTTCCAAAAGTTTTTTCATCTAATTTCCACGCGTCATCAATATGTGTAATTGATGCCATTACAAATGTCGGTATTCCGACACTTTCTGCAATATGACGAGGCCCACCTTCATTTCCTATGAAAATATCACAATTTTTAAGTAGAGCAGCTAATTCTCGTATATTTTTAGTATAAATATCTGTAAAAACATTATTTTGATTTTTTATTTTACTTTTTGCTAATAATGCATAATCACGTTCTGCATCATTACTGTATAATATCACTTGAATATCATATTTATCTATTAAATAATCAATTAAAGTGATAAAATATTCCATTTTCCATATTTTGTAATGTCTGCGACTATTTATACCAATTGCTGCTATCTTTTTATTAAATTTAACTCCATTTTCTTCCATCCGTTTTTTTAAATTTTGAATTTCGTTATTATCTAAATATATTTTAACATTATTTTCTAATTTTATATCCTGATTTATCCCTAATAATAAGTGATTTCTTCTTTTTACAGTATTTAAATATGGATTTTCTAATCTAATATTATAAAAAAAATTATTTCTAAATTTCTTACTTCTATTAGCTATTCTATACTCTGATTTCACTAAAAAAGTTATTATTCCGCTTGCCATATCAGCTAATAAATCAATAGTATAATCATATCGATTTTTTTTAATAGACAATATTTTTTTTAGATATAAAAAAGGATTTTTTCTCTCTTTTTTAGTTAATGTTATAATATTATCTATATATGGATTATTTTCTATTACCCCAGCACAATGTTCATATACCAATATATCTACTTTTGCATTAGGATAATTTTTTTTAATGTTACCGCACATTGATGACGTTATTAGCACATCTCCTATCTGTTTTAATTGTATTAACAATACTCTCATTAAAGGAATTTATTAATAATATTATATTACTAATAAATTTTCACCCCCCCTTTTTATTATTATATCAATTTAAATGCTATTAATAAATTTTTCAAATTTTTCTACTGATTTTTCTAGCGAAAATTTCTCTTCGCAATATAATTTTGCATAATTTCCCATATTTTCTTTTATATTTTCATCTATCTTTATAAAATCTATTATTTTATCATAAGTTTCATAAATATTATTGTAATTTACGAGATATCCGGTTTTGTTATTTTCTACAATTTCTGAATTTGAACTTTTATTAAAGGCAATTACAAGTTTTTTAGATAACATTGCTTCTACCATAACATATCCAAACCCTTCCCAATGAGATGGTAATATAAAAATATCAATTGACTTCATAAAGCTTTTAATATTTTCTACAAATCCTAAAAATATAATATTATTGTCTAAATTTCTTTTTTTTATCTCATTTAATAATTTTTCTTTTAATTCTCCGTCTCCTGCAATTAATATTTTAAAATTAATAAAATTTTTCTTTAATTCATCAGCCAAATCAAGCAAAAAAAATTGATTTTTTTGATATGATAATCTTCCTGCATTTCCTATAATAAGTTCATTATTTTCCCGTTTATACAGCAATTCATAATTTCTATTATTATATTTATCTATATTTATCCCATTATATATAGTAATAATTTTATCTTCTTTAAAAATTTGATTTTTTAATACTGTTTTTTTAGTTTCTTCTGAATTGGCAATTATATAATCAATAACATTATTGAATATAAATCTATTTAATATACTATTTTTTATCGGAATTGCACTTCCTCGTCTGTATATTATTTTAGTTTTTTTATTAATTCTACACATAACTCCAGCTGTTTTTACATCTGACGGTAAATTCATAATTAATATATCGGCATTTTCATTTCTTAACTCTCTTTTTAATCTAAACATTTTGAAAATATTTAAAAAACTAAGATTTGATATTTTAATCTCTTTTGTTTTCAAACCATTTTGTTTTGCTTTCTGTATAAGTTCAGAATTTTTGTAACCAAAAATTACAACATCATAGTCTTTTTTGGCTATTTCAGTTGCCATTTCTAAATGCCATTTTTCGCCTCCACCCCAGACTTTACAGCTATTAAAAAAAATTATTTTTTTCATATTATTAACTCCATTTTATATATTGTCCCAAAATCCATTTTTTACCATATCTTTAAATTCACTATACTCTCTTACATAGTCGTCAATCTCGTATTTTTCAGAAGCTAAGACACATAAAACAGATCCCTCTTTTTTACTTTTAAATTCTCTCCATACGCCTGGTTTTAGTATTAATCCCTTATTTGGTTTATCTAAATTTACAATTACTTTTTCATGACCTGTATCTAGTTCTAATTCTATCTCCCCATAAGGGCAAAACATAAACTGATGAAGCTCTTTATGTGCATGAAATCCTCGTTTTGCATCGGTTTTTATGTCATGTACATAATATACCCTTTTGACTAAAAACGGGATCATAGATTCATATTCCATAAAACATAGATTTGCAGTTCTATCTTCGATTTGATTTATATATACAATTCTTATTTGCCCTCTATCCATTTTTTACTCCTTATAAATACTATTTATAATTATTTATAGATTCTATAACATAGAAAATTTCCTCATTAGTCATACCATTATAAATTGGTAAACTTACTATTCTTTCTGATAATTTTTCTGTATTTGTATAAATTCCTCTTTTTATATTTAAGTAACTATATGCTTCTGATAAATATGGTGGTATTGGATAATGGATCATTGTGTCAATATTTTTAGATTGCATATAATTTTGAAATTTATCACGATTTTCCACTTCAATTACAAAAAGATGCCAAACATGTCTACAATTTTTACTGATTTCTGGTAATTTTATATTTTCATTATTAATATTTTCTAAATATTTTTTTGCAATATTTTCTCTTTCAATTGTTAATTCCTCTAAATATCTTAATTTTACTAATAGAATGGCAGCTTGTATCTCATCTAATCTAGAATTATATCCTACTTCTTTGTTATGATACTTTTTTTCGCTTCCATAATTTCTTAACATTTTTATTCTATTATACAATTTTTCGTCGGAAGTATTAATAGCTCCTCCATCTCCAAAACAACCTAAGTTTTTACCTGGATAAAAACTAAAGCAAGATATATCCCCAAAAGTTCCTGTTTTTTCATCTTTAAATGTTGCTCCATGTGACTGTGCACAATCTTCTATTACATATAAATTATTTTTTTTAGCAATTTCCATTATTTTTTCCATATTACAAGATTGCCCATAAAGATGTACAGGTAATATAGCTTTTGTTTTAGCTGTGATTTTCTCCTCTATTTTATCTACATCTATTAAACTATATTTATCACAATCTACAAAAATAGGAGTTGCTCCATTTATTGTAACTCCCATTACACTTGCTATAAATGTATTTGCAGGTACAATAACCTCATCACCTATACCTATATCTAATGCACGTATAGAAATTATTAATGCATCTAGTCCATTTCCTACCCCTATAGAATAGTTCGTTCCTGTATAAGAAGCAAATGCCTCTTCAAATGCAGATACTTTTTCCCCTAATATATACCAACCACTTCTCATAGATTCTAATACGGCATTTTCATATTCATCCTTGTGCATATCGTATTGTCTTTTTAATGTTCCAAAAGGTATTTTCATTTTTTTTATAAGATTAAAATCTTATTTTTCACCACCTTTTTATTCTTTATTTTTATTTATTTTCTTTTTTTCTCTCGGCTTTCATTGTTCTTTTCCATTTATTAAATTTATAAAAAATCGATACAATTTTATAGCAGATAGATTCTTTATCTATATACTCATATGCTTTTTCTACATCTCTTGCAAATCTAATATATTCAGTATTTTCATAAATTTTTCCAATTACCTTTTTTTAATTTTGCATCAATAACATATATCTCGTTTTCCATTTTTAAAAAGTTCCACTTATATGGATCGAAATGTAAATAACCAATATTATGGATTTTTTTAAACTATCCAATATTTCTTTAGTATTTTCTTAGGTTATTTCGATTCCTTTTATATATTCATAAATCATAAACGAATCAATGACCATCCCAAATTTTCGTTTTTCTCCAAAGACTATTGGTTGATTAGTATATATTCTATTTTTATTTAATATCTCCATTGATTCTAACACAACTTCTACTTGGCTTTTTCTAAAAAGTGATAAAAATCTAGTTCTTTTTGAATTGTTTTTTTGATTAGGAACTTTGTAGATTATTTTTTTATTTTTTATTTCCATTTTTTTTACAAAACTTCTTTCATCATTTTTTAAAACTTCTCCATCTCTAGTTATAACTTCTTTAATATCTTCAATAGACCAATTTATATTTTCACTATTAAAAAATTTTATTTTAAAATCTTTCATTATAATCTCACCTATTTTTATTATTTATGATTATTGATTTTAATTTTAAATATATTATAAAGTTATTAAAAATTGAAGGTCTTAAATGTAAAAAAATTTAAATCTGAAAATAATCTTTTATAAAATTTACCCATGGATTTAATATTTATACCTAAATTTAGATTAAAAAAATATAATTTTAATAGATTTTTTCTATCATGGTTTTTTATTATATTTATGGAGCTATAATACTCTCCTGTTCCTTTCATTTTCCCTACCATATATGCACTACTATTATAATAGTTAAATATATATTTATAACTTACTTTAGAGTTAACTATCCTCAAATAAATTATCTTTATTCTATCTTTAGTTTATTTATTGCAGATATATTTATAATTTTATCTTTATTTCATAATATTTAATATATTTATTCATTAACTATAATTTTAAACTTTTCTTTAATAAGATATTTCTTTACTTTTTATTATCTTTTTTTATTTTTCTATTTTTCATCTGTTTTCTAATTTTTCTTTTGAATTTAAATAATTTATAAAAAAACATAGCAATTTTAAAATAGATAGATTTTGTATCTATATAATCATATGCTTTTTCTGCATTAGAGGCAAATTTAATATATTCAGAATTTTCAGATATTTTACCAAATTTCTTTCTCTTTAGTTTTGCATCGATAACATATATATTATCACCATTTTTTAAAAAATTTTCAATTTGCGAATCATTATGTAGGTAGCCCAGTGCATGTATTTGTTTTAATAAAAGAATTACTTCTTTGGAATTTTCTTCAGTTACAGTTGTTCCATTTAGATATTCGTAAATCATAAACGAATCTACTACCATCCCAAATTTTCGTTTTTCACCATATGCTATTGGTTTATTCGTATATATATTTTTTTCATTTAATATGACCATTGATTCTAATACAACTTGTGCTTCGCTTTTTCTAAATAATGTTAACAGTCTAATCCAATTTGAGATATTTTTTTCTGTAGGGATTTTATAAATTATAGTTTTGTTTTTTATTTCTACTTTTTTTACAAAACTTCTTCTATTATTTTTTAAAATTTTCCCCTTTGTCGTCATGATTTCTCTAATATCATCAATTGACCATGTTTTTTTATCAGTATCAAAATATTTAATTTTAAAGTTTTTCATAATATCACTCGTTCTTTTTTATTTTTTCATTTTCAATATTTAATAATCTTAACTTTGAATAAATTGTAAAAGTATAAAAAGATGAAAGTACTGCATCTAAAAATCCATAAAATCCATCTAAAAACCCTAATTGAAATATATATCTTTTTATAAATCTAAATATTGGATTCATTAATATTTTAATTATACTTCCCCTTTTGCCTTTTTTAAATCTAGTTTCCGCACCCTCTGTTGTATAAATTTGAAACTTTTTAAAATATTCTTCAAGATTTTCATAGTTATAATTAATTACACAATTTTTTAAATTTCCTAATTTTCCTTTACTTAAAAAAGCTGCATGAAGTGGACGATCTTCAAAATCCATAAATCCATTTCTAAAAAAAGATTTTCTATAAAATTTATTTCCAAATTTAAGTGTTTTACCAAAACTATTATTAAGAAAACGTAATTTAAAAACATCGTATTTACTACCATTATTAACTATATCACTGATTTCTTTTTTTAGTTTATCAGTTACTACTTCATCTTGATCAATTAAAAGAATCCATTCCCCTTTACATTTAGCAACAACGCTTTTATACTGTGGACCATCACCTTTCCACTCCTCTTTATATACAGTACCGTATTTTGATGCAATATCGGCTGTATTATCACTACTATAGCTATCAATCATAACTATTTCATCTGCCCAATCTTTAATCGACTTAAGAGTACGCTCAATATGTTTTTCGTAATTAAATATTAATATTGCCACAGATAATTTCATGTTATCCACCTCTATATTTATTATATAAATTATTATATAAATTATACTATATTTTATATTCTTTGTACAGAAAAATTAAACATAAATAAAAAAAAGTCCAAATAAAATATTTAGACTTTAAAATTTATATATTCGTAATTCCTTAAAAAGGGGGTATAAGGTTTTTACGTAATTATTATATTGGTGCCGACGATAGGATTTGAACCTACGACCCTGCGGGTATGAACCGCATGCTCTAGCCAACTGAGCTACATCGGCGTTTTGGTGGCGGAGGCAGGATTCGAACCTACGACCTTCGGGTTATGAGCCCGACGAGCTACCTGACTGCTCTACTCCGCGACAATTTTATAAAAAGCACCGACTTTGAAAATGGTGCCTCGAGCCGGAATCGAACCGGCACGGTGAAATTCACCACAGGATTTTAAGTCCTGTGCGTCTACCTATTCCGCCACCGAGGCTTAACTTCCTCTCTCAAGGACATTAAAGATTATACATTATTTTTTAAAAAATGTCAATACTTTTTTTAAAATAATTTTTTATTATTTATTCAAAATTTATGTTTCAATTATAAAATAAGAATATCAACTTAAATCTTACTACAATACTTTTTAAATACTAGTAAAATAAAATTATAATGATTATGTCATATAGTTTTAATTATTATTAAACTTTCTATAAAAACAAATCTTAGTTTCCAATAAAATTCATACATCGGAAAAAATTGCATTCTTTTTAATAAAATCTTCTGTTAAAAATATTTTCTGAAGATTTAAAAGTCCGTATTATGTAAGATTTTCGATTTCATAAAAATTCTACTTATGTTTGAACATAGTGAGTTTGAAATTTTTAGAAATATAGTATAAAAAGTTATTAGAAATTTTATGAAAGAAAAATATTAGCAGAGAAATATTAATCGCTTAGTTTTTTTTGCTATGCAAACAAATCTTTAATGCATAAAAAATAATAATATTTTAATTATTTAATTTAAATAAAATTGTACATTTAAAATTAAAATTTTTGTACATAACTATATTAATATTTATAACACATTTTGACTCTAAAACTATATTTATTTTAGGACGGTAATATATTAAAATATAAATATAAATATAATAATATATGTATAGCATCTCGTGCTTTCTATTATTTTATATTTTTATATTGTTTTTTAGTCTAAAAAATTATTATTATGGGTAATGAAGATTTTAATATTTTACATTTGAAATAAAATCACATATTTTAAATTGTATTTTCTATACAAAGCTATCTTAAAATTTATATTAAAAAAAGGGATAAATTAAATTTATCCCTTATATAATTTTATTCTATTATATCTTTAATATTATCACTAATAATATTAACATTGATATTTTTCACTAATTCTTTTTTTAAATCATTATATACTTTATATCCTTCAAAATCTTTATAATCAGATATTACTCTATCTTTTATAGATTCAAGTTTTGCTGCTTCATAGGGAACATATTTTGTTAATTTAACAATATAATTTCCTTTTTCTGTTTTTATAATTTTAGTTTCATCAACTTTCATTTTGAAAATGTCTTCTGATAATTGTTTATTATATCCAATCTCATTTGATATATATCCAGTGTTTCTCAAGTTGTTTACTTCATTACTTTTTAATTCCGAATATTCTTCAGATATAGCATTAAAATCACTATTTTCAGCTAATAATTTAGCTAATATCTCTTCAGATTTAACATTTAAAGCAGTTTTAGTTTCTTCGCTTGCTACTGGTTCCCCTTCTACTTCACGTTCATCAGTTACTTTTATTATATGATAACCATAGTCTGTTTTTACTAACTTAGAGTAAACTTCCCCAACTTTTGCAGAAAATACAGCATCCTCAAATGCTTTTACCATTACACCTTTTCTAAAGAAGTTTAGATCTCCACCATTATGTTTTGATCCTTCATCTTCGGAATTATCCATAGCTAATTGACTAAAATCTGTCTTTTTATCTTTTGCTTTAGTTAAAAGACTTTCTGCTTTTTTCTTAAGATTATCTTTATCTTTTTTATCTAAATTTTCATCTACTCTTACTAATATATGGCTTGCTCTTACCTCTTTAACCATATTTTTTATCTCTTTATCTTTTTCTGTAGGTGTTAGAGCTAAATATATCACTTTTATATCAGCAGTTTCTTGTATTGAATATCTCTCTTTATTTAATTCAAAATAATTTTCAATATCTTTTTCATTAAATTCAACTTTATCAGCTATATTTTTTCTTAACTCTCTTGATGCATATACATATTTTCCCTCTTTTGATAAAGACTCGTCCACTGCTAATTCTCTTTTTTTCGCTTCATTATAGATAGCTATTTTTTCTTTATATTCTTCTATTACGTTATTGTATAATGTTTCTTTTGAGCTAATACTTCTAAATTCATTGATAAGTTTTGATAATACTACATTATAAAAATCAACTTCACTTATAATAACACCATCTATTTGGATTGCATCACTATTAAATAATCTTTGATATTCAGCAATAATATCTACTTTTGCATTTTTTCTTTTTTCATCAAGAACACCTTGTACATATGCTTGTTTATTCATATTTTTGAAATCTTCTTTTACAGTATCTTTTATCTCATCATACTCTTTATTTAAATATTTACTGTATTTATTCTCATTATAAAACTCTTTAATTTCATTTTCGTCTGGATTATACTGCTCTTCTAATAATGTTACATATTTTTCAATAATAAGATTTTCTTTTACGCTATTTTTTACATCTCTTTTATTGATTCTATTGTAATTTAACCATCTTTCATAGTTAGGTGTACCAAATATCCCTTGATATTTTTCTTTATAAGTTTTTTCTATATCTGCAGATGAAACTTTAATATTCTTATTTTTCGCTTCTAATAAGATAATTTCATTTTGTACTAAATTATTAAATGCGAATTTTTCAAAATATTCATAACTTAAAATATCTAAATTTGAATTTAATTCAGGGTTATATTCATACATTGCAGCTTCTTGTTCTGTAAGATATCCCATTATATTATCATAGTAATTTTTATACATAAATTGTATTAAAGCTAATTTTTGATATTTTACTTTTGAATCATTTACTTTTACTACATAATTTTTACCTATTCTACCCCAATCCACACCTGCAACACCTATTAAAAATACAGACATTATAAAAAAGGCTAAAAATATTATTATTATTACTTTCATAGATTTTTTTAGTTCTCTTAACACAGATTGCTCCGCTATCAAAATGATTTTTTACAATCTATTTCAAATTTGATAACGAAATTCACCACCTTTCACGATTATTTATTTTTATTTTTCAAAATAGCTTGTACTTTTAATGGCAATCCAAATAATCTAATAAAACCATTTGCATCTTTTTGGTTATAAACTTCATCTTCACCAAATGTTGCAAGTTCTTCAGAATATAGAGAGTATTCCGATTTGGTACCTGCTCCAATTATGTTTCCTTTATATAGTTTCATTCTAACAGTACCTGTTACATTTTCTTGAGTTACATTTACAAAAGCATCTAGAGATTCTCTTAATTTACCAAACCAAGTTCCGTTATATACTATTTCTGCATATCTTTTTGCTATAATCTCTTTATAATGTAGTGTTTCTTTATCTAAACATAGTCTTTCTAGCTCCTTATGTGCAAAATAAAGTATTGTTCCACCTGGTGTTTCATATACACCTCTTGATTTCATTCCAACAAGTCTATTTTCTACCATATCAATTTGACCAATGGCATTTTCTCCACCAATTTTATTTAATGTTTCCATTAATTCTACAGCTTTCATCTCAACCCCATCTACCGATACAGGGATCCCTTTTTCAAATCCAACTTCTACATATGTTGGTTTATCTGGTGCTTCCTCTACTGTTTTTGATAATACAAATATTCTTTCCCCTACTGGTTCGCTCCACGTATCCTCTAATTCTCCACCTTCATGTGATATATGCCATAAGTTTCTATCTCTTGAATAAATTTTTTCTGCAGTTTGTTCAATTGGGATATTTTTTTCTTTAGCATATGCAATACAAGCTTCTCTTGATTTCAGTGTCCACTTATCATCTTTCCAAGGTGCAATGATTTTTAATGATGGATCATTTGCCATATATCCAAGTTCAAATCTAACTTGGTCATTTCCTTTTCCTGTTGCTCCATGAGCTACAGCATCTGCCCCTTCTTTAATAGCAATTTCAACCTGTTTTTTAGCAATTAAAGGTCTTGCAAAAGATGTACCTAATAGATATTTCTCTTCGTATATTGCTCCAGCTTTAAGCGTTGGCCATACATATTCTGTTAAAAACTCTTCTCTTAAATCTTCTATATATATTTTTGATGCACCTGTTTTTATTGCTTTTTCATTAAGATTATCCAATTCTTCTGCTTGTCCTAAGTCAGCAGCAAATGCTATTACTTCACAACCATACGTTTCTTTTAACCACGGGATCATAACAGATGTATCAAGACCACCTGAATAAGCTAGAACTACTTTTTTTATTTTTTTTTCTGACATATCAAATCTCTCCTTATTCGATTATTAAAGCCATTATTGCTTTTTGTACATGTAATCTATTTTCTGCTTCATCAAAAACCACTGATTGTGGTCCATCTATAACTTCTTTTGTAATCTCCTCTCCTCTATGTGCAGGTAAACAATGAAGAACAATAGCGTCCTTATTAGCTCTATCTAAAATTGTCTGGTTTAATTGATAGTCTTTTAATTTTTCAATTCTTTTTTCACGCTCTTCCTCTCTACCCATACTTACCCATACATCAGTACAAAGGACATCTGCATCTTTACCAGCATCAGTTACATCAGGAGTAACCTCTATTTTAGATCCTGTTTTTTTAGCAAATTCTTTAGCTAAATTTACAACTTCCTCTTTTGGAGAAAATTCTTTAGGAGATATCATTTTAACATTCATCCCCATTATAGCACCACCAATAAGTAATGAGTGCGCTACATTTGAAGCATCACCAATATATGTAAAATTTATCCCCTCTAGTCTCCCTAATTTTTCTCTGATTGTTTGAAAATCCGCCATAACTTGACAAGGGTGAAAATCATCAGTTAAACCATTTATTACTGGAACCGTACCTTCTCTTGCAAGTTCTTCTATTATATTTTGTGAAAATGTTCTAATCATAATTGCATCTACATATCTTGACAAAACTTTTGCTGTATCAGATATCGTTTCGCCACGTCCCATCTGTATATCTTTAGGACTTAAAAATAATGCATAACCACCTAATTCATGCATTCCCACTTCAAAGGAAACTCTTGTTCTAGTAGATGATTTTTCAAATATCATCCCTAGAGTTCTACCTTCTAATAGTTTTTCATTTTTATTAAATTTACTTTGCATTTTTAGATAATCTGCAGTATCTAATATTTGAAGTAACTCCTCTTTTGTAAAATCTTGTAATGTTAAAAAGTCCCTTCCTTTTAAATTAACCGACATCATATACAACTCCTTATTTTTTATAGCAAGTTTCCCCTACTTTATATAGGTTAACCAATTATATTTATCTTCTTCTCGTCCTTCTACAATTGAGAAAAATTTAGTTTGAATTTTTTCAGTAATAGGCCCTCTTTCGCCAGCACCTATTTTTATTTTATCCACTCTACTTACTGGTGTAATTTCTGCAGCAGTTCCTGTTAAGAATATCTCATCTGCAATATATAGCATTTCTCTAGGTACCCCTTCTTCTCTTACATCATATCCTAGATCTCTTGCTACAGTTACAATTGCATCTCTTGTTATTCCTGGTAATGCAGATCCACTCATAGCAGGTGTATATATAATATTATTTTTAATTATAAATATATTTTCGCCGCTTCCCTCACTTACATACCCATTATAATCTAAAGCAATTCCCTCTTCATATCCATCTACTAGAGCTTCCATTTTTATTAATTGTGAGCTTAAATAATTACCACTAGCTTTTGCCATTGTGGGCATAGTATTTGGTGCCAATCTTCTCCATGATGATATTTTTACGCTAACACCATCTTTCATTGCTTCTTCACCTAAATATTTCCCCCATTTCCATGCAGCAATCATCGCTTGTACTGGACAAGTAAATGGATTTACACCAAGTTTATTATAACCTCTATATATAAGTGGTCTAATATATCCCTCTTCTAAGTTATTAATTTTTAACGTATCTATTATAGCTTGATTGAACTCTTCTTTTGTATAAGGAATCTCTGTTCTATATATTTTAGCACTATCATACAATCTATTTGTATGTTCTTTTAATCTAAATATAGCACCACCTTTTTCAGTTTTATAAGCTCTTATCCCCTCGAAAAAGCCTGTTCCGTAATGTACAACATGAGATAAAATATTTATTTTAGCATCTTCGCAATCTACAAATTCTCCGTCCATCCATATTTTTCCTGCTTCAATCATTGCTAACTTGTTACGCAAAATTTACAAAATAAAATTAATAATAATATTATTACTTTATAACGTTACAATTTTTTGACGTAACTTCCTCCTCTCTATTTATTATTCTTTACGTTGTAACAGACGTATTTTAAAGTTTATATTTAAAAATCAAATTTGGCAAGCAATAACTCACTTGCCTCAGTAGAACTATATTTTTATTTTTACAATTCTCTATTGACATTATATCATATTTACTCTTTTTTTTCAATTTATTTTTTTAAAAAGAGATTCTATTTCCTCTATAAATATAAAATAATATATTCTTCTATAATTTTTTATATAAATTTAGACAATCTCTCTAATTATTTAAAACTTTTTGTATTTCAATGAACTATAAAAATAAATAGTTATTTTCAATTTTATCCCCATTATAATGTAATTATAATTGAAACTAAATATAAATTGATTATAATTTTCTTACTAGGAATGCACACAAATATTGTATCATAATTTAAATAAAAATATTATACAATATTCTATTATAAATTTTTTGCTTTGAAAATAAATTATAAGTATTTACAAGTTTTGACGAAAAGCTTACTTTTTAATTCTTTAGTTGTATTCTTTTATTTCTAAATATTTGAACATTTTTTTCAATTGCTAAATCATTTATAATTTTATCATTGCTTTTTGAAACAACAATGGAGATTACATTATTATATTATCTATACTTTTTATATTTGCATTCATTCTCTTAACTTTATAGAAATTAGTATCATTTGGTAAGGCATACATTCATATCAATTAGAAAAAAATTCTATTTTAATCTGTTTTATATTCGTTTTCTAAATTCATAGATATTTTATCGCTTAAATAGTTAAACAAAGGATTATATCTAATACGACTCCAGCCATAACTGTAGATATGTAATCCATCTTCCCCTTTTATATTTATTTTTGTAAGTATTCCATTTCGACCATAATAAATATTTTCTGGTGAATAAAGCATTCCAACATGTGATAAAGAATATTCCCCTTCGTGCCAAGCTTCTTTTATTTTATTTCTGTTTTTTAAGATTGGCTTATTTCCCTCCATTAAATACACATCTTCATAAATAAAATCTGGTAATTTTGTCGTGTTGTTTGATATAAAGTGCACCTTCGATTTTATATTATAATTCACTATAATATCCTCTATTTTAAGTTCCCTATAGTTTTCTGAAAAAACATTCTCATATTCTCTATTTATATCAAAAATATATAGATTATTTTTTTCATTATTATCTAATTTACTGTACATTTTATATATCTCACTATTTTTTACTGTGCTATCTGCTATTGTCTGATATATATATATTGGTGGTAATTTTTCTATATTTTCTTTACTTAGTTTGCCTAATGTTTTACTATTTTTTCTAACAACATTAGATATTGATTTAGCCGCTTTTTTAGGAAACGAACGGGTCTTATACTTATCAAACTCTATAGATATATTATTCCAAGCAAATTTATTAAAATATGAAAAATTACTTAAAATTCCATGTAAATTACCGTATTTTGCTACTTCAGGTATCCCTATAGCTGGTGAAAATAGAAATACTTTATTTGGCATAGTTAGTTTCTCATCTTTTAGTGACTCAAATATATACTCAAGCGTTAAAGCCCCACCTAATGAGTACCCACCCATTATGATTTCAGGATTTTTAACTTTTTTCATCTCTTCATTAATTTTTTCCATACCAAATCTTACATTTTTGTACCAATCAATCTCTGTATATCTGATTAAATCATGTGGTACTGTACCATGCCCAGGTAGTCTTAGACATAAAACATAGTATCCTTTTTTATAGAATATTTCTGCTATATCTCTTTGACTATACGGTGAATCACTAAGTCCGTGAATAAGTAGAACTCCACCTTTTATTTCTTTAGGTATTAATTGAAATGAAACATTTAGATTCTCTCCATTATCATATGGATTTCCTACACTTTTTTTATGATATTTACTTGAAATATCATTTTCTTTTTCAGATAATTCTGTATATAGTTCCTCTAAATATTTTTTATCTGCATCAATATATTCACTAATACTTATATAATTAACATAATTATATAGTTTTGTTGCTCTACTTTCAATGTGATATTTTTTTAAATCTCTCATCTGATTTGATTCAATTGCTCTGTACAAATATACTGTTGTAACTGATGAGAATAAAAAAATTAATAAAATTAAAAATATTTTTTTTAAAATTTTCAATTATATTTTCCCCCTCTAGATATTTTCTAAAAAAACTCTACCTTATTTTATAAAGTAGAGTTTTATGTAAAATTATAATGTTCCTAAAACTATATCTAGTTTTTCGATAACTTTATCAATTTCCTCTTTTGTAACTGTAAGTGGTGGTGCAAATCTTAATACTATTCCGCCAGCACTACCTATTAATACACCATTTTTCATCATTTCACTTGAAATTAAAGGTATTTTTTCTGGTGTAACTTCCAATCCAATTAGAAGCCCTTCCCCTCTTACATCACTAATGCATTCATGTTTTTCTTGTAATTTTCTAAGACTTTCTTTGAAATATTCCCCTTTATCTCTTACATCTTTTAAGAAATCACCATTTATTATCTCTTTCACAGTGGCATTGGCAATTGCTGTAGATAGATGATTTCCTCCAAATGTACTTGCATGATCCCCTGGTACAAATAATGAAACTTCATTAACCGCAGCTACTGCACCAATTGGTATCCCATTACCAAGCCCTTTCGCTAATGTAGCAATATGTGGTTTTAATCCATACATCTCATGTGCAAATAGATATCCTGTTCTACCTACACCGGTTTGCACTTCATCTATAATTAGTAAAATATTATTCTCTTTTACAACTTTACCTAATTCATCCCAGAAATCTTTTTTTAGAACATTTACTCCACCTTCACCTTGTATCACTTCAATCATAATAGCTAATGTATTATCATTTAGTTTCTCTTTTATACTTTCGATATTACCATATTCAGCATAAACGAAACCTTCTGTAAGAGGTGTGAAATCTTTTTGATATTTTTCTTGACCTGTGGCAGTTATTGTTGTGATGGTTCTTCCATGAAATGATTTTTTCATTGTAATTATCTCATTTCTACCATTTAATTTTGCTTTTCCATATTTTCTAGCTAATTTAATTGCACCTTCATTTGCTTCAGCACCACTATTACAGAAAAACATCTTATCGAATCCACTATTTTCTACAATTAATTCAGCTAATAAAGCTTGATTTTCTATATAATACATATTTGAACTATGCATAATTTTATCTAATTGTTCTTTTGCAGCAGCTATAATTTTTGGATTTGAATGTCCCAAGTTTGTAACTGCAATACCTGCTAAAAAATCTAAATATTCTTTCCCTTCACTATCCCATACTTTTGTCCCTTCACCTTTCTCTATTGCAAGGTTAAGTCTGCCATATGTATTCATAACATATTTTTCTGTTTTTTGTTTAATTTTTTCAAATTTCATATATAATTCCTCCTAAATTACAATGATTTTATTTTGTTATCATTGTTCCGACCCCTTCGTCGGTAAATAATTCTAATATTAATGCATGATTTATCCTTCCATCAATAATATGGACTCTATTTGCACCTTTATTAATTGCTGTAATACATGCATCTACTTTTGGCAACATTCCACCTGATATTATTCCATCTGCTATCATATCATTTATCTCTTTTAAACTTATTGAATTTACTAAGCTAGTTGGATCATTTAAATCTTTCATAATCCCTTTTATATCTGTCATTAATATAAATTTATCTGCAGAAAGCGCCGCTGCCACTTCACCTGCTACATAATCTGCATTTATATTATAGGTATTTCCATCTTCATCTACACCTATAGAAGATATAACTGGTATATAACCTTCATTTTGAAGTATTTTTATCATTTTAGGATTAATTTTTTTCACTTTTCCTACAAAACCAATATCAATACTTTCCCCGTTTGATTCTATATATTTTTTTTCTGCTAATATTGAATTTGCATCTTTTCCTGTTAAACCAACTGCTTTACCACCATATTTATTTAATTTTGATACTATCTCCTGATTTAATTTCCCTGCTAGTACCATCTCGACAATCTCCATAGTTTCAGCATCTGTCACTCTATTTCCACAGTTAAATTCAGATTTTTTTCCTATTTTTTCTAACATTTTATTTATTTCAGGTCCACCACCATGTACAACAACTGGATTTATCCCTACATATTTCATAAGTACAATATCTTTTATTACTTGCTCTTTTATATCTTCATTTATCATAGCGTTTCCACCATATTTTAATACAATTGTTTTTCCATAAAACTCTTTTATATAAGGTAATGCCTCAATTAAAACATCTGCTCTATCCATATTAGTTAACATTCTTCCTCCTTTATATTAGTTTAGCTTCTATAATCTGCGTTTATTTTTACATAGTCATAACTTAGGTCACATCCCCATACTTTTGCACTTGATGCACCCAGTTTTAAATCTACAGTTATAATAATCTCATCTTTTTGTAGTTCCTCTTTTACTTTTACTTCGTTTTCCAATACTCCAATACCATTTTCACATACTTTTACATCTCCTATGAAAATATCTATGGCACCTTCATTTACAGAAACTTCAGAGTATCCTATTGCTGCAATTATTCTACCCCAGTTTGGATCTTTACCAAAAATTGCCGTTTTTACTAAAGGAGAAGTTATTATTGCCATCCCAACTTTTTTTGCATCTTCATCTGTTTTTGCATTTTTAATATATGCTTCTACTAATTTTGTTGCACCTTCACCATCTTTTGCTATACTTTTTGCTAAATACTCCATTACATAGTGAAGTGCATTTTTAAATAAATCATATCCTTCTATCTCTTTTGAATCTATTAATCTATTTTTTGCTCTTTTATTAGATAAAATTATAAGAGAATCATTTGTTGATGTATCTCTATCCACAGAGATCATATTAAATGTTTTGTCTGTAATCTCTTTCAATAAATTTTGCATAATACTTTGTTCTATATTTATATTTGTTGTAATATATCCTAGCATAGTAGCCATATTAGGATGAATCATCCCAGACCCTTTAGCTATTCCTCCAATTACTATTTTTTCCCCATTAATTTCAAACTGAACAGCTATATTTTTTTTAACAAGATCTGTTGTCATAATAGCATGTGCTGCATCGTCTCCACCATCTTTTTTAAGATTTTGACAAGCTTTTACAATTCCGTTTTCAATTCTATCCATTGGTAAAATAACACCAATAACACCAGTAGAAGATACTAATACTTTATCGCTTTCTATTTTTAGGTTTTCAGCAACTACTTCTGTCATTTTCAATGCATCATCATAACCTTTTTCCCCAACACAAGCATTTGCATTTCCACTATTAGCAACAATTGCTTTTATAGGATTTTTTATGTTTTTTAAACATACATCTATTGTTTTTGACCTCACTTTATTTAATGTAAAAACACCAGCTGCCACACAATTATCTTCGCTATATATTATCGCAACATCTTTTTTCCCAGTGTTTTTTCCTTTAATATTTGCATCTACTCCACTTGCTAAGAATCCATCTACACTAGTTATTGTCCCATTTTCAATTATTCGCATTTTGTCTCCTCCTCAATATATTATATTTTAACTTATTATATTCTAAATATTTTAAAATTGCAATATAATTTTAAAAAAATACCCCTAAAATAGTAAAACTATCTTAAGAGTATTTATTTTAATTTTATCTAATTTGTCCGTTACCTAAAACAATATATTTATATGTAGTAAGCTCATTTAAAGCAAATGGTCCTCGTGCATGAAGTTTATTTGTACTTATACCTATTTCAGCACCAAATCCAAATTCACCACCATCAGTAAATCTCGTAGAAGCATTTACATACACTGTTGATGCATCTACAGAATTAAGAAATTTTGTAGTGTTTTCATAATTATTGCTTATAATAGCTTCTGAATGTTTTGATCCATATTTATTAATATGTTCTACTGCAGAATCTATATTATCTACTATTTTGATAGATAATATTAAATCTAAATATTCTGTTTCCCAATCTAATTCAGTAGCATCTTTTTCATTTGGTAATATTTCTTTACATCTACTACACACTCTTAATTCTACACCATCTTTTTTAAGATTTTCTGCAATTATTGGTAAAAATTTATCTGCAATTTTCCCATTAATTAAAAGAGTTTCCATTGCGTTACACACACCTGGTCTTTGTGTTTTTGCATTCATACAAATATCATTTGCCATTTTAAGATCTGCATCACAATCTACATACACATGACATAGCCCTTTATCATGGAATATTACTGGTACAGTTGCATGTTCTGTTACAGCTTTTATAAGCCCACTTCCACCACGTGGAATAATAACGTCAATATATTCTTCTAACCTTGTCATTATTTTTACAGCTTCTCTTTCTGTAGTTTGAATAAGATTAATTGCATCTTCAGGAATTGTAGTTTCTTTTAGAGCGTCTTTTAAAAGAGATGCTATTATTTTATTTGAATGAATCGCTTCTTTTCCGCCACGTAATATAATGCTATTACCTGATTTTAAAGCTAATGCTGCTGCATCTGCTGTTACATTAGGTCTTGACTCATAAATCATCCCAATCACTCCAATTGGAACCTTAATTTTTTTTATATTTAAACCATTTTCTGTATTCCAACCTGTTATAATCTCTCCAACAGGATCAATAAGTGAAGCAATTTTCTCTATTCCATTTGCCATATCCTCTATTCTATTATCATTTAATAAAAGTCTATCTAACATCGCATCAGATAAATTATCTTTTTTCCCATTTTCTATATCTTTTTCATTCTCTTTTTTTATAATCTCTTTATTCTCTTTTAATTTTTTAGACATTAAAAGAAGTGCTCTATTTTTCTCTTTAGTAAGAGTAGTTGCTAATTTATGTGACGCCTCTCTAGCTAATTTACCATATCCAATGATTATCTCATTTAAATCCAATCTATTTACCTCCTTAAATATTAAATTATTTTTAAAAAAATGGGGACATATAAGCCCCCCTTTATTTTATAATCTATTCATTGCACTAAATACTGCTTTAATCGCTGAACATATAATGTTTGTATCTACACCTACACCATAACTTGAATTGCCGTTTTTATCTTGTATCTCTATATATGATGCTGCTTTCGAATCAGAACCTTCACCTAAGGCATGTTCTGTATAATTTAATATTCTAAAATTTAAAATATTATTTTTACTAAATGCTCTTCTAAGTGCATCTAATGGACCATTTCCATTAATTCCCTGTATCTCTTTAACTTCGTTGTTATATTTATATTTTAATGTAATTGTAGTATTTTTATTATTTTCAATCTGTTCTTCTTCCTCTAATTCTGTTTCATTTATTTTATAACTTACTAATTTATATGGACCACTTAAATTTAAGTACTCTTTTTCAAACGTAGCTAATATTGTATCCGGTGCAACCTCGCCTTGTTTTTCAGAAATTGCTTGAATTATATCAGCAAATTCTCTATGCATACTTTTAGGTAATTTGTATCCGAAATAATAGTCCATTACATAAGCAATTCCACCTTTTCCAGATTGACTATTTATTCGAACTAGTGCTTCGTATTCTCTACCTAAATCAGCTGGATCAACTGGTAGATAAGGAACCTCCCATATTTTTTGACCCTTCTCTTTATAGATTTTAAGTCCTTTATTTATTGCATCTTGGTGTGAACCAGAAAATGCTGTGTATACTAGTTTCCCTGCATATGGATGTCTAATATGTACAGGTATTTTACAACATCTTTCGTAAATATTAATGACTTTATTAATATCACTAAAATCCAATTTAGGATCTATCCCTTGTGAGAATAAATTTAAAGCTAAAGCAACAATATCAACATTTCCTGTACGTTCTCCATTACCAAATAATGTCCCTTCTACTCTATCTGCACCAGCTAATAGCGCTAATTCACTAGCAGCTACCCCTGTTCCCCTATCATTATGAGTATGTAAACTTATATATACACTTTTTCTATCTTTAAAATTTTTAATCATCCACTCTATTTGATCTGCATACACATTTGGTGTAGACATTTCAACAGTTGCTGGCAAATTAAATATCATTTTCTTTTCTGGAGTAGGTTTCCATGTTTCTTGTACAGCCTCACATACTTCCAAAGCATAATCTAGCTCTGTACCAGTGAAACTCTCTGGCGAATACTCTAATATTATCTCGCCATCAAAATCTTTTGCTAGCTCTTTTATAAGTCTGGTTCCCTCAATTGCAATTTTTTTAATTTCATCTTTTCCTTTATTAAATACAACATCTCTTTGTAATGTAGAAGTTGAATTATATAAGTGAACTATTGCTCTTTTTACCCCTTTTAATGATTCAAATGTCTTCCTAATTAAAGACTCCCTTGCTTGAGTTAAAACTTGTATTGTTACATCATCTGGAATTAAATTATTATCAACTAGATTTCTTAAAAAATCATATTCTATTTGTGATGCAGATGGAAATCCAATTTCAATCTCTTTAAATCCAACATCAACTAATAATTTAAAAAATTCCAATTTTTCCTCTACATTCATCGGTACAATTAAGGATTGATTTCCATCTCTTAAATCTACACTGGTCCATATAGGTGCCTTTGTAATCTCATTATTTGGCCATGTTCTATCTTTTAACTCTATTTTCTCATATTTTTTATACTTCTCAAATGCCATTTTTTTCATTTTTTATCCCTTCCTTTATTATATTTTCTACTTATATTTAACTAAATAATAGTTATTCTGAGCAGACAAAATATATATAAAGCATAGTAGCTTTTGTAGTTTACGCTATTAACCCCAGTCCCAACGCTATCATCCCCTTTTTTTAGGTTATTTAATCTATTTAATTAATAGTAACAAATATTTATTTGAATGTCAAGATATATTTACTGTGGATTTCGTTAGAAATTTTAGTGAATTATAGTGATCTAAAATAGAAATACTCCTAATAATCCACCCAAAATTATACAAATAATAGGATTCATCTTTTTAAACTGCAAACTTATTAAAATAATAATTGCAATTACAAGACTTCTATAGTCAATTCTGCTATACCAAATATCGTTTTTTACATATAAACATATAAATAAAAACTCAATCCCAATATATCCAATCATCCCAACTACAGCAGATCTTACTCCCCAAAAAACCTTTTTTACATGGATATTTTCTCTATATTTTTCATAAAAATCTGCAACTATAATTATTATTATAAATGCAGGCATCACCTCTGCAATAGATGCAGATATTGCACCTAATAATCCAAACTGTTTAAATCCAACATATGTAGCTACATTAATTCCAATAGGTCCTGGACTTGATTCTGCAATTGCTATCATATCTATAAATTCTGTTTCAGTCATCCACCCTCTCGGTATAACTTCCCCTTTAAGTATTGGTATGCTTGCTAATCCACCACCTATTGATAGTAACCCTACTTTAAAAAACACCTTTAACATTACTAAAAACTCAATCATTTTCTTCACCTCTATAAGTTAAAAATCCCATTAAAGCAGCAAATACAATAATAAGTATAACTTGTGCATATAAAAGTGATAGAAGAAATGCTATTCCAGCTATTATTAATGTCATATAACTTTTTGAAATTGTTTTTTTCATATTATATACCGCATAAAGAATTAATATTGCCACAGAGACTCTAACTCCCTGAAATATTTTTTGAAATAATAGATTTTCTTTTAATGTATTCAAAAATAAAAACAATCCACTAATTACTATAATAGATGGTGCGATCATTCCAAAAATAGAAAATATACTTCCAATAATCCCATTTTGTTTATATCCTATAAATGTAGCTGTATTTACTGCAATGGTCCCTGGTGTTGATTGACTTACAGCGTAAAAATCAAGTAATTCCTCTTTATTAAGCCATTTTTTTGTTTCAACAAGTTCTTTTTCCATAAGCGGTAACATTGAATAGCCACCACCAAATGTAAACAATCCTATTTTAAAAAATGAGATAAAAAGATCTTTATTCATTTTGCTATTCTCCTCTATTTTTATAAATTAATTTGCAACTATTATCTTTTTTTTATTATTTATAATAAAATTATATCATACTACACTAATTTTATCAAGATTTATAGTTGAATGTCAAGATTATAAATTTAGATTTATTTTACCTTATTCATTCTAAAATAATAATGTATGCTTTTGAAAATATAATATTTATAAAATCTCTCCATTAAAAAATTCACAACATATTATTTATTTTCTATAGAAAAAAGTAATAAGATTTTAATTTTTTAAAAATAAAAATTAAAAAACTATCGCCAAACTCCATAAATAAGATTATAATGATTTCATCTTTATGTTCTAACGCTACATTATAAATAAGATGAAATTTAAAAAAGTATTGAAGAATTTTTACTTTTAATGTATAATATAGTTATAAAAAAATAATAATTAAATATATTTATTATAGGAAAGGAGGATGTTACACAAACTTTTATCTAAGTTTATTGTAACTATAATTATTATGGAACAAAAATCAGGTAAAAATGAAAGAGAAGAATTATATCCACCAAATAATCCCTTAGATATCAATTTACAAAAAGGTGAATTTACTTTTGCAAAAGGTACAACAGAAGATCCCTTTATGAAATTAGAATGTGGCAAATTTTTGGGTCCTATTAAATTAGTATATGAAACTTATGGTACATTAAATGAAGACAAAAGTAATGTAATTTTAATTTGCCATGCTCTTACAGGTAATGCGCATGTTGCAGGTAAATCTGAAAATGGAGATACCGGTTGGTGGGATCCTATTATTGGTAAAAATCGTCCTTTGGATACAGATAAATATTTTATAATTTGTTCAAATATTTTAGGTGGATGTAGTGGATCTACAGGACCTAGTTCTATTAATCCTAAAACAAATAAACCTTATGCAATGGATTTTCCTACTATTACTATGAAAGATATGGTTAATGCACAAAAAACTCTCTTAGAACTTCATTTTGAAATTAATCATGTAAAAGCTATTATAGGTGGTTCCATTGGTGGGATGCAAGTTTTACAATGGGGTGTTGATTATCCTGAATTTGCAGACGGACTAATTGCAATTGCAGCTACAAGTAAATTATCTCCACAAGCAATAGCTTTTAATAAAATAGGTAGACACGCTATAATGATTGACCCTAAATGGAATAAGGGAAATTACTATTCTAACGAAGTTTTAGAAGGGCTTGCCCTTGCAAGAATGGTTGCTCATATTACATATTTATCTGATGAAGCTATGCAGATTAAATTTGGTAGAAAACACCAAAATAATAGTGAAATGTATGATTTCGATGAGAAATTTGAAGTTGAAAACTATCTTGATCATCAAGGATATAAATTTATAAAAAGATTTGATGCTAATTCATATTTATATCTTAGTAAATCTATGGATTTATTTGATATCTCTAGAGAATATGGTTCTTTAAAAGATGCCTTAAGTCGTTTAGCAGCTAAAAATATAATGATTATATCATTTAATTCTGACTGGTTGTTTCCACCATATTATTCTAAAGAGATGGCAGATATTTTGAAAGGACTTGGAAAAAATATAGAATATTTTGAAATTAGCTCTTATCACGGACACGACTCTTTTCTTATAGAATATGAAAAAATAAATCCAATTATACAAAATTTCATTAATAATATGGAAAAATAGATAAAACAAAAGGAGTTTAATAACTCCTTTTTTATTTACCCTTTTCTATAAGATAATGCTTCTAAAATATGTTCTCTTCTAATATTTTCAACGCCTTCTAAATCAGCTATTGTTCTTGAGATTTTTAAAATTTTATCAAAAGCACGTCCTGAAAAACTATATTTTTGTGCTGCTAATTTTAATATATTTTTAGAATCTTCATCTATATTACAATATTTTTTTATTTCTCTACCACTTATATTTGCATTTAACTTTAACCCTTTGTAACGGCTATATTGAATTTTTCTAGCACTTATTACACGTTTTTTTATTGATTCAGATTTTTCAGAAGGGAGGTTATTTAACATATCATCTTCTGATACCCTTTTAATATCAATATTTATATCAATTCTATCTAGTATTGGTCCTGATAGTTTCTTACTATATTTTTCAATTTGTGCTAATGAACATGTACATGTTTTTGTACCATGTTCCTCATATAAATATCCACATGGGCAAGGATTACTTGCACCAACAAGCATAAAATTAGCTGGAAAATCATTACTTGCGTTTGCTCTAGATATAGTTACAACTTTATCTTCTAAAGGTTGTCTTAACACTTCCAAAACTTTTTTTGAAAATTCAGATAGCTCATCTAAAAATAATACCCCATTATGTGCAAGAGTTATTTCCCCTGGTTTTGGGTATCTTCCACCTCCAATTAGAGCTATATCTGAAAGTGTATGATGTGGTGATCTAAAAGGTCTTGCTTTTATAATAGGATTATTTTTCAAAAGTAATCCCGCAATACTGTATATTTTAGTTGTTTCTATGATCTCTTCTTCTGTCATCTCTGGTAAAATAGTACAAATTCTTTTTGCAAGCATACTTTTTCCAGCACCAGGACTACCATTTAATAAAATATTATGTCCACCTGCAGCTGCAATTTCCATTGCACGTTTTGCCTTTTCTTGACCTTTTACCTCATCGAAATCAATATCGAATTTAAATTCTATCTCCTCATCAAATGGACCTTCATATTTTGGTACTATTTCATCATTTAAAAAATCTACTGTTTCTCTTAAATTTTTAACAGGAATAATATCTAATCCTTTAATCATATCTGCTTCTTTATAATTTTCATATGGAATAATTACACCTTTAATATTATTTTCTTTTGCTGCAATTACACTATTTATAACCCCTTTTACCTTATTTACTTCACCTGTTAACGATAATTCACCAATAATTAGATATGAATCAATTTTCTTATCTTCTATCATCCCCATAGAATTTAAAATTCCAATTGCAATTGGTAAATCAAATGAAGCACCCTCTTTTTTTATGTCCGCAGGTGACAAATTTACAACTATTTTTTTCGGCACCATAAAGAAATCACTATTTTTAATAGCAGCTCTCACTCTTTCTTTACTTTCTGATATTGCAGTATCTCCTAATCCAACAATTGAAAAATTAGGTAAACCATTTGATATATCTACTTCTACATTTACAATATAAGCATCTACACCTATATAACTACTACTTATTATTCTTGATAACATTTTCATCACTAATAAAATAACTATATTTTATTAATTTTCACCACCTTTTTGTAAAAAATTTTGATTTTTTTATTTATATATGTTATTATCTATTTATAGATTTTAAATTAAAATTAAGGAGTTGATTAATTTGCGTGTTTCTATAGTAATGGGAAGCGATTCAGATTTAAAAATTATGTCTGAATGTGCTAAACTACTAGAAGAATTTGATATACCTTTTGAAATTGCTGTTTTATCTGCACATCGTTGTACGGAAGAAGCTTTAAATTATGTAAAAAATGCCGAAGATAAAGGCGTTGATATTGTAATTGCTGCAGCTGGAAAAGCAGCTCACCTACCTGGGGTGCTTGCTTCTCATACAAATTTACCTGTAATTGGAGTACCTATGACTACTTCTGACTTAGGTGGAGTTGATTCATTATACTCTATAGTACAAATGCCAGTGGGAATCCCTGTTGCTACAGTTGCAATAGGTAGTACTGGTGCAAAAAATGCTGCTGTACTCGCATTAAAGATACTTGGTATTAAATATCCAAATTATCGTGAAAAAATACAGAATTATAGAGATAATATGAAAAAAAATGTTTTAGAAAAAAACATGAAATTACAAGAATTGGGATATAAATTATATCTTGAAAATATGTAATAAATAGTTCTACTTTTTTTAAAAAAGACAGCTAACCACTTAATTAGCTGTCTTTTCTTATTACTATTTATTTATGTTATAAAAAGCTTTAATTCCTCTATATTTAGCTACACTATTTAATTCCTCTTCAATTCTTAATAATTGATTGTATTTAGCCATTCTATCTGTTCTTGATGCTGAACCAGTTTTTATTTGTCCTGCATTTGTAGCTACTGCGATATCTGCAATTGTAGCATCTTCTGTTTCTCCTGATCTATGAGAAACAACTGCAGTAAATCCTGCTTCTTTAGCCATTTCAATAGCATTTAACGTTTCTGTTAAAGTACCTATTTGGTTAACTTTAATTAAGATAGCATTAGCTGAATTTTCTTTTATTCCTCTTTCTAATCTTTCTGTATTTGTAACAAATAAGTCATCTCCAACTATTTGTACTTTTTTACCAATTTTTGCAGTAAGTTTATTCCAACCTTCCCAATCGTCCTCTGCTAATCCATCTTCAATTGAAACTATTGGATATTTTTCAACTAATCCTTCGTAATATGCTATTAATTCATCAGTTGTTTTTTCAAAACCTTGTCTTTCGAAATTGTATTTTCCATCTTTATATAACTCTGTAGCTGCAACGTCAAGAGCTATTTTAATTTCTTCTCCAGGTTTATATCCAGCTTTTACAATAGCTTCCATAATACAATCTAAAGCATCTTCTGCACCTTTTAAACTTGTAGGAGCATATCCACCTTCATTACCTACGTTTGTAGAATCTCCTCTACCTTTAAGGATTTTTCCTAATGCGTGGAATATTTCTGTTCCAGCTCTTAATCCTTCTTTAAATGTAGTCATTCCTACTGGCATAACCATAAATTCTTGAACGTCTACTGCAGAGTCAGCATGTGCTCCTCCATTTAATATATTCATCATTGGAACTGGTAATTCTTTTGCGTTTACTCCACCAATATATCTATATAAAGGTAATCCTAATGCTTCTGCTGCTGCTTTCGCAACTGCTATTGAAACACCTAATATAGCATTCGCTCCTAATTTAGCTTTGTTTGGTGTACCGTCTAATTCAATCATTGCTTCATCAATTGCTACTTGGTCTAAAGCATCCATACCAATAACTCTTTCTGCAATAATTTCATTAACATTTTTCACTGCTGTAAGAACACCTTTACCTAAATATCTTGATTTATCTCCGTCTCTTAATTCTACCGCTTCATAAGCCCCTGTAGATGCTCCTGATGGAACTGCTGCTCTTCCCATAGCTCCACAAGCTAATATTACGTCTACTTCTATTGTAGGATTCCCTCTTGAGTCAAGAATCTCTCTTGCATAAACTTCATTAATCATTGTTGACATTTTACATCGACCTCCATTTATTTTTGTTTAAACATATTTTAACATATTTTGTTTTTATTGTAAAGTAATTTTTTAACAAGCAAACTAGTTCATCTATTATTTTCTACGTCCCATTATTCTTAATAGGTGCAGAAATAGGTTTATAAAATCTAAATAAAGCGCTAAAGCCCCATATATTGCATATTTATTTGCAAATGGTGAACTAGGATCTACAGTTGCACCTATTCTTTTAATCTTTTGATTATCATAAGCAGTTAAAGCCACAAATACTAATACACCTGCATATGTTAATATCATATCCATACTACTACTTTTCACAAAGAAATTTATTATACTTGCAATAATAATTCCAACTAGTGCCATAATTGCAAATCTTCCTACACCATCAAGATTTTTTTTAGTTACAAGACCTATTAAAGATGTCACTCCAAACATAGCTGCACATACTATAAACGTTGTAAATATTGATCCACTTGTATATGCTATAAATATCGGACTTAAGAGTAATCCATTTAGACCTGCATATACAAAAAATAGTATAGTAGCGTTCATACTACTTAATTTATTAAATGCAAAACCTATTATAAGTACTAATGCTATTTGTAAAATCCCTATAAATAACATGTTATTAATTGCGAAAGCTAATAAAGCTTCATTTGTTGCTGTAGCATAAGATATTCCCGCAGTTAATAAAAGTGCTAAAAACATCCAGCCGTAGACAGCATTAACAAATTGCGATACATTTGAATTAGTATAATTTGAATTTCTATAAGCACCTTGTGTTTCAAAATTATCAAAATTCATCTCTTTTCCTCCTTAAAATTTTATAGTTATTATTTTCATAAATATTTTTTTAATTTTAAATAAATTTCATTATGTATATCATCTATTTCACGTAATTTTCCATTTAAAATACAACTAATCTTTTCCCATTTATATTTTTCTGCTAAAAAACATCCATTTTCATATGTATCTTTTAAATATTCAATATCTTTTTCGTGAATATCTTTTTCTATATCTCCATTTATCTTATTTTTTCTGTTTTTCGTTAATTCTAAACTATATTCCAATGGTAAATCTAGAAAAAATACCAAATCTGGTTTAGGTAATTTTATTTTATTAAACTCTAAATCATTTAACCAGTCTAAATACTCTATTTTTTCTGCAATATGAGATATTTTAGATCCTTGATGAATCATATTCGATGTTGTATATCTATCCGATAATATTATTCCACCCTCATTATAGAAGTTTTCCCAATCTTTTTTATACGATGCATATCGATCAACTGCATAAAAAGTTGACGCTGTATATGGATTAACTGAATTAGCATTCTTCCCAAAATCCCCATTAAGATACATTTTTATAAGAGATGATGCATCACTTTCATAGTTTGGAAATTGAACTTTTTTTATTTTGTAATTTTCTTTTATTAATCTATTATAAATTTTTTCAGTTTGAGTTTGCTTTCCACTCCCATCGACACCAGATTCTATTACAATAAGTTTTCCCATTTTAAAGAACAATTATATTACTATAATGTTCTACACCACCTTTCTATTTATAGTTTAATTCAATATAACTATTAATTCTATTTTTTTCATATTTTTCCACTTCTACAATATCTTTCACACATGAAGTTTCAACTAAATTATGTGTTTCCATTGCGTATTCTATTATTTTATATATATCTAAAAATTTTATTTTTTGTTTAACAAAATAATTTACAGCTAGATCATTTGCTGTATTTAAGCATAATGGCATTGTTTTCCCAGTTTTTCCAGCATAATATGCAAAGTCGATCCCTTTAAAAATATCTTTATTTATCTTTTTAAATGTTAATAAATTATACTCTAATAAATTTAAACTTTTTACTGAATTATTAGAAATTCTATAAGGATGAGTAAGAGCGTATTGTATAGGAATTCTCATATCCGGAGTTCCTAATTGTGCAATAATAGAATTATCTTTATACTCAACCATAGAGTGTATTATGCTCTCCGGATGCATTATAACGTCAATTTTATCGTAATCATAATCAAATAAATATCTTGCTTCTATAATCTCAAGTCCTTTATTAATCAGTGTTGCTGAGTCTATTGTGATTTTTTTCCCCATATTCCAATTTGGGTGCTTTAATGCATCTTCCAGTGTTACATTTTTTAATTCGTCATATGAATAATTACGAAATGCTCCACCTGATGCAGTTAATATTATTCTATTAACTTCATCTTTTTCCCCACATTGAAGTGCTTGAAAAATTGCACTATGTTCGCTATCTATTGGGATAAGTTCACTTTTATATTTTTTAACAAGATCATTTATAATTTTACCTGATGTTACTAATATCTCTTTATTCGCAATAGCAACTCTTTTTCCGCTTTTTAATGCAATTACTGTGGTTTCTAATGTGCTGGTCCCTGTAACAGCATTGACTAGTATATCATATTCTGCTTCATTACACATCTCTTTTATTGCATTTTCACCATGAAATATTTTCACACTATAATTTATATTTAAATTTAGATAATCATAACCTTTTTTTGTTCCAATTGCAATATATTTTGGTTTATATTTATTTACTTGTGTACAAAATAGTTTATAATTAGTATTTGCAGACATTGCTACAATTGAAAACATAGAATTATTTTCTATAACATCCAGTGTATTTTTACCAATACTACCTGTTGAACCTAAAATAACTAGTTTTTTCATAATATCCTCCATTATATTATTTTGTTATGAAAAATTTAACATAATAATAAAGTGTTGGTGTTATAAATATAAGGCTGTCAAACCTATCTAAAAATCCCCCGTGACCAAATAATAGATTACCAGAATCTTTTATATTATACTCTCTTTTTAACAAAGATTCTCCTAAGTCACCTAATTGACCTATAATACCTATAACCATTCCTAATAATATTAAGTGAATAAAAGGTATATTTACTTCTTTAAAATATAGAACATATTTAATAAGAAATAAAGCTAATATAGGTGCTACAATACCAGCAATACCACCTTCAATAGATTTTTTAGGACTAATTTTCGGAGACATTTTATGTTTTCCAAATTTAATTCCAATAAAATATGCAGCAGAATCACTTGCCCACACAAGTAAAAATGCAGTTAAAATCCAATGATTTCCATAATCAACATGTTTTAACAGTAAAACATGTGAAAATAAAAAAGGGACATATAGTATTCCTAAAAATGTATACGATAATTTCATACTAGTTTCTTCAATTTTTCCTGAAAATATATGTGTTATAATAGTAAGCATAACAAAAAAAGTCAATATAAAATAAGGCTCATTTTTTATAAATGAGAAAAATTCATATTTAAAATAGCAAAAAGTTGGTATGAAAAAAGACGCTAATATTCCATAGACTTTATATGTTTTTATCCCTTTTTTGTCTAGCATTTTATAAAATTCAAATGTAGATATTACAATTATACCTGTCATAACAAACCACAAAGAGATATCCCCTTTTAACATAACTAATATAAGCCCGGGTATTGTTAATAGTGCAACTAATATTCTACTAATCATATTTTTAAACCTCCAAATTTTCTTTCTCTTTTATTGTAACTACTAATTGCCTTCATAAATTCCTCTTTATTAAATTCAGGCCAATACTTATCTGTAATATAAAATTCACTATATGCAATTTGCCATAATAAAAAATTACTTATCCTAAATTCTCCACTTGTTCTTATAATTAATTCTGGATCTGGTATATTAGATTGATATAGATGGTTTTGGATATCCTCTTCATCTATTATTTTCTTATCTGTTTCTTTAATTATTTTATTAACAGCATCAACAATTTCAGCTCTTCCACCATAATTAAATGCAATATTTAATGTAATTTTATCATTATATTTCAATTTTTCCTCAATATCATCCATAAGTTTAATTAAAGAATCATTTAAACCATTTTTTCTTCCAGAAAAAACAATTTTTATCCCATTTTTATTTAAATTATTCACCTCATTAAGAAGATATTCTTTAAATAAAAACATTAAAGCATCCACTTCTGATTTCGGTCTTTTCCAATTTTCTGTTGAAAAAGCGTATACAGTTAAATATTTAATTCCAAGCTCAATAGAAATTTCTAAAATATTTTTAAGATTTTTCACACCTTCAGTATGTCCATATACTCTATTTTTTCCCTGTTTTAAAGCCCATCTACCATTTCCATCCATTATAATACCAATGTGGTTTAGAGATATATTCCCATTCATCACAACGTTATGCAAAAATATTTTGAATAACTCCCTCCAATTTCATATATTTTTACAACTTATAAAAATTTATATACGATATTAATAATATCATATTTTTACTTTTTTTACCACTATATTTTACATTAAATCTATTTAATTTTTTATTTTTATAAATATCGAAATTGCATTGTAAAAAAATATTAATTTAAAATATTTTGTTTTATAAAAATTTGTTTAAATCACTCACCTAGATAATTTAAAAAAACTTTTTTATCTAAATTTATTTACATTATTAAAGTTTATTTTCAGTTAAAATTTTATCATTATTTTTGATTTTGATTTTGATTTTGATTTAATAAAAGTGTCTGTATGCTCATCTTTATATTTTAATTTTATTTTAATTTTAGTATTATTCTTATTGATAAATGTGAATATATGGTTAAGGATATAATTTTCAAAATTATTCTATGCAAATTTATTTAATTTAAAATGTATTTTTTAGATATGAAATATAAAAATCTTATTTAGTTTTTATATTGATTTTTGATAGAATAAAGTATCTAGCAAAATAAAAAAGCAAAAATAACTAAAAATTCAAACTAGGTCTAAAATATTAAATAATAATACCAATATAAATAGATTTTAAATTAAAATTAACATGTAGATCTTTTACATTTGAGAGTAGAAACATATTAACCAATAATTATACACCTAATAATCTTTATATATTTGTATTTGCTAATGTTTCTAAATATTCTTTTTTTCCATATAACATTAAACTAATCACTTTAAAAGTAGAGATCCTTTCTTTATATAGTTTTCTTTTTCTAAAAGCAAATTGTAATATAAGAGGTATTGAAAATAATTTTGACATTGCTGTAAAAGCAGCACCTTTTGTAATAAAATATCTGTTATTATAACCTTCAAACCATGTTGAATCACCTAAATAAATATCAGCAATTTTTATAGGTATATATTTTATTTTCATCTTTTTTCTTATTGCATCGTATAAAAATATATTTTCTTCACCACAATAATATTTTGCTCCTGCACCAAAAAGTTCATTAAACTCTATATTATTCTCAACTATTTTTTTTCTTCTAAAAGCAATTTCAACAGATGAAATTTTCATTGAATTTATAAAATTAATATCTTTTGATTTTTTATTATATTTTTTAAATTTTTTATTTATCCCTTCTATTTGAAAAACTAATATATCATAATTTGTATGTAAATTAAATTGCTCTAAAATTATATTTTTATATTGATTTGCATAAATCATATCGTCATCTGCAATTAAGCATATATCCGCTTTACTATTCTTAATTGCTAAATTCCTACTTTTACTTAAT
>JAAYPW010000031.1 GCA_012519615.1 Fusobacteriota bacterium | reverse complement strand
AGCTTCTTCCTCACCATGATATAATTTAACTATCTCCATACCAAGATTTTTTTTAGCATCCATTGGATGTAGTTTTCCACTTTCAATATTTATTTTTATATTTTTTATCTCTTCAATCGAAACATCTGTTGCTAATTCATAATATTTAAACATTAATTCATCTGATATTGACATTGTTTTTCCAAAAATATCATTTGGAGATTCAGTAATTCCGATATAGTTATTTAATGATTTGCTCATTTTTTCTACACCGTCAAGCCCTTCTAATATAGGCATAAGCATGCAAACTTGAGGTTCTTCTCCAGCATTTTTTTGTAAATCTCTTCCTCTTAATATATTAAATTTTTGTTCTGTGGCGCCTAATTCTATATCAGCTTTAATTCTCACAGAATCATACCCTTGCAATATTGGATACATAAATTCTACTAATGATACAGGTTGATTATTTTCTAATCTTTTAGAAAAATCTTCTCTAGATACCATTTGTGATACAGTAAATTGTGATAATAATTTCAATACATCTTCCAAGGATAAATTTTGTAACCAGTCTGAATTATACACAACCTCTGTTTTATCTAAATCTAATATTAAAGATAATTGTTCTAAATATGTTTTAATATTATCTGCAATTTGTTCATCAGTTAACATTGGTCTCATTTCTGATTTACCAGTTGGGTCCCCTATTTTTGCAGTGAATGTCCCTATTAAAAATACAACTTGATGCCCTAAATCTTGAAATTGTTTTAATTTTCTAAGTGGTACAGCGTGTCCTAAATGTAGGTCGCTTCCTGTTGGATCTATACCAAGCTTTATTCTTAAAGGTTTATTCTTTTCAATTGATTTTCTTATTTTCTTTTTTAGTTCATTTTCAGATATTAATTCTTCTACGCCCTTACTTAATATACTGTATTGTTTGTTAATTTCCTTCTCAATATCCATTTTTACCCCTTTCAATTATTCAAGCATTTATAATTCTTTATACTACAATAATTATATCACAGATATCTCGATTTTTCAATATGAATTAATATTAAGATGTTATTATTTATATTAATATTATGATAATTGCATGTTTTTATGAAAAAAAAGATAGCTTTTTAGCTATCTTTTTAATATATTTTAATTCTATACCTCTTCGAATTGGTCTTTACCTACTCCACATAATGGACATACCCAATCTTCCGATATATCTTCAAATGCAGTACCTACTTCTACTCCATTATCTACATCTCCTACTTCAGGATCGTATACATATCCACACACTACACAAACGTGTTTTGCCATAATTATTTCCTCCTTTTTTATTTTATTATTAATTATAGAGTACCTTTCCAATTACCATGTAAGTTGCAGTACTCTCTAGCTGCTACTACTTTCTCATCTACTGCTAATATAAACGTTGCTTCTGGTGCTTCCGATGGTTTAAGATATTTTCTGTATACTTTATTTTCTGTAATTAATTCTATCCATTGGATATAATGTGCTTCTGTCATTGGATGATTCTCTTTTTCTCCAACTTTCACAGTATAAGTATTTCCGTTTTTTTCAATAAATGGTACGTGTTTTTCAGTTGTAGAATCAGCAGTACTTTCTATTTTAAGTGTCATTTTTTGATTACAACACACAAGTTCTCCTGCAGCTTCGCTACATACCTCTACAATATTTCCACATAGATCACATTTGTAAATTTCCATTAATTTAGTCATAATAGTCCTCCCTTTTTTTATTTTCTTCTATTCAAAAGTAAAAGAAACTCATATTTATTTACTGCTCTTTAAACATGATGGGCAAATGCCTTTAAATAATATATATTTTTCATTAATCTCATATTTTTTTAGATCTTCATATTCGTTATTAGTTTTTTCTATATCAAAATCATATATATTCTCACATTTTTCACATTTAAAATGTCCATGTAATTCTATTACCGCATCATATCTAGCTTCATTTTCCTCAATAGCGAGTTGCCTTACTACATTATTTTTCAAAAAAATATTTAGAGTATTATAAACTGTTGTTTTTGATAAACAAGGCATCTTTTGAACTAATTCTCTATATATCATATCTACTGTTGGATGATTTTTATT
>JAAYPW010000030.1 GCA_012519615.1 Fusobacteriota bacterium | reverse complement strand
TATATTCTTTTCCAGCTTTTATATCATAGACACTTACTTCTTTTTTCTCTCTGTTAATAGAGAGAATCTCATTTTTCACCCTCACATCTACTTTAAATCTATCTCTAAATCCTTCAGGAGTTTGAACTAATAAACTATCTCTATCAGCTATTACTCCACTTATATGATAAGGTAATCCACAGTTTGCAAAACTTATAAACTCCCCTCTTTCAAAAATAATAATTTCCGCTTCCTCATTTATTCTTCTTAATCTTGCTGCTGCCGTTGCTCCACCTGCTACTCCACCTACAATTAATACTTTCATATGTTACCCCCTTTTTATAATATTGATTAATTAATAAATATTATACTATCTTTTTATTTTTAAATTACCGTATTTTATTTTATCCCTATATATATTTTAACACATAAATTATAAAAAACAACTTTTTTTTAAATAAAATAGGTTATAGATAATAAAAAATTCTATAACCCAATTTTATTTATTTTTATTTTTAAATTTCGTCTGTGTAGTAAACTTTAGGTGATTCAATACCGTTAAATGTTGTTGAATATCCTGTTGTATATGAACCAGCATTCATAAAAAATACTTTATCATCAATATTAACGTCATTTGGTAAATATACTTCGTCATATATTACGTCTACACTATCACAAGTGGGACCTGCAAGTGTAAAGTTATCCTCTTCACCATTTTTTCCCCATACAATAACTTCATATCTAAAATTTTGAATTGTTTCCATAAGTCCATGGAATACTCCTGCATCTAGATAAACCCAGTCATTTTTCTCTTTTTCTGCTCTTAAAATTACATTGGCGCATAATAATCCTGCATCACCAACAAGAGTTCTTCCTGGTTCTGTTGCAACGATTAATTCGTCAAATCCTTCAAAATTTTCTATAATAGTTTCATTTATTATTGCTGTAATATCTTCTATTTCTGGGATTTCTCTTAAATATTGAACTGGCATTCCTCCACCTGTATTTATAAATTTAAGTTCAATTCCCTCTTTTTTAAGATGATAAAAGATATCTGCTACTTTTAAAAGTGCTGTTTTCCATGCATATTTATCATAACATTGTGAACCTACGTGAAAAGAGATCCCATAAGGGATTAAATCTTTTTCTTTAGCTAATATCATTAAATCTACAGCTTTTTCTATATTTGTACCAAATTTTCTAGTTAGTGGCCAGTCACTATCAGAATCTCCCATTTGTATTCTCGCAAATACTTTTGATCCTGGTGCCTGTCTTGAAATTTTTTCTATTTCTGAGAATTCATCTGCAACAAAAAGTCTTACTCCTTTATCATATGCATACTTAATATGTTTCTCTTTTTTTATTGTATTTCCATAACTAAGCTTTGAAGGATCTGCTCCAAGACTTAACATTAAGTCAAGCTCGCCTATTGATGCAATATCGAACGATGAACCTATTTTTACTAATCTTTCTAATATTCTCTTTTCTGAATTTGCCTTTACTGCATAGTATATTACTGAATGATCTAAACTATTTTTCATTCTCCAGTAGTTCTTTTCTATAATGTCTAAATCCAAAATTATTACAGGTTCCTCCTGTTTCATCACAAAGTCCAGTATTTTTTGAGTTATCTCCATTTT
>JAAYPW010000029.1 GCA_012519615.1 Fusobacteriota bacterium | reverse complement strand
TAAAAATTACATTTCATAGGTTATAAAATTCTCTTTCTTAAAAATTTTTCTAAAATCATAATTTTTCTTACATTTAATCATAGTGAATTTTGCAATTTTAAGAAATTAAGTATATAAATATATTGATATTTATAAAATCAATAATAAAATAAAATTATATTTTAAATAAATATGAAGTTTTGAAAACTGGTTATAATAACTAAAAAAGTCCTGTGTATGATTTTGGATGTGGTTTAATTTAATATTATTCTGTATTATGACGATAATAATATTGTATTTTTTCTTAAATACTATAAAATATCTAATTTTTATGATATAATCTATATATAAATTACATTATATTACGGAGGTCTCTATGAAAAAATTTACATTAATTTTAATATTTATATCTATTATTGGATGTAGTACTACAAACTATGATGATGGTACTACAAAACATCAAACTGTTACAAAAACTAATAGCTATGATGATGGTACCAATAAATATTCTATAAAAGATAGAGAATATTCAATTTCACCTAATCATTCTAATGAAAATATTAAGGTTAATTCTAATGATAATTCGACTAATTTTATTACAAAAAAAGAATCTTCTGTTATTGCTAGTCATGATATTAAAAGACCGGAGCCTAAAAAAGTGGAATCCAATCAAAATATAGATTCATCTAAAAATGTTCCGACTATTACTGAAACTCCAAAAATATCTAATACACCTTTACCGGTTCAAACTACAGATATCTCTAAACAGGTCGCAAAATCTTCTACTCCAGAAATTACATCCAAATATGATATATTTTATCCTACAGACGAGATAATTATATTAAAAGATTATTCTGAAAAAAATGATAATAGAAATTCAGGTATTGATTTTAGAGTTGGCTCTCTTACATCTATTAAAGCAACAGCACCTGGTATGGTTATATTTTCTGGTAAAAAACCCTCTTTAGGTAATTCCGTCTTTTTATTTCATAATGATGGTTTTATCTCAATTTATTACAATTTAGATATGTTAAAAGTAAATAAGGGTGACTATATTAAAAATCATGACACAGAAATTGGAATTGCCAAAGATTCTTTTCACTTTGAACTAAGAAAACAGACTTCAAACGGACTAATTACAATAGATCCAAAAAATATTTTAAAAAAAAGAAGGAATTAAATATTTTTCTAGTATATAGTTAAAAGTACGTTTTCATAATTTAGTAAAATATATTAATAGTTCTGTGTAAAATACGAAAGAAAATATTTAAGGAGGGCATAGTAATGGACATTTTAAAAGTTTCAACAAAATCTAATCCAAATTCTGTTGCAGGGGCAATAGCAGGTATTTTAAAGGAGAATAAGGCGGTCGAATTACAATCTATTGGTGCAGGTGCTGTTAACCAAGCAGTTAAAGCGATCGCAATTGCAAGGGGGTTTGTTGCACCTACAGGGATAAATTTAGTTTGTGTTCCTGCTTTTGTAGATGTAGATATTAACGAAGAAAAACGTACAGCTATAAAATTTATAGTTAAAACTATTGAATAAAAAAAAAGATGATGCAGTTATTATACTGTATCATTTTTTTTTATATTTTGAATTAATTTATATATTTTTTCTTTTAGTTCCTCTAATGTACCGCTATTGTCTAAAATATAATCTGCTTTATCAACTTTCTCTTTTAAACTCATCTGACTTCTTATTGCATTACAAGAATCATTGTAATCCATATTATCACGACTCATCACTCTTTGTAGTTGAATTTCAAAAGGTAAGTAGACAACTATAACTTTATTAACTTCATTTTCAAAAGATACCTCATATAAAAGTGGCATATCTACAATTAATAACTCATTATTTAAACTAAATTCTTTTATTTTTAATTTTACTTTAGATATTATCTCTGGATGCATAATACTATTTAGTATTTTTCGTTTTTCCTCATCTTCAAATATAATTTTTTTTAATTTTTTCTTATCAATTTTTTTTCCGGATAATATACCACTACCAAATTCCTTAATAATATTGTCTATTATAACCTTATTTTCTATAATTTCAGAAGATATTTCATCAGTATCTATTACCTTATATCCCATTTTTTTTAAATAACTAGATACTGTGCTTTTACCTGTTGCTATTCCACCTGTTAATCCTATGATCATTTTCATCATCCTTTTCTATAAAAAAAAGAATATAAAATTATTAATAATTCTACATTCTTTAATAAATTATTTAAATCAAAAATTCATTAATGTAAATAGATTTAATAATCAACCTATTTTTATTAATTATTTTACTATCTCTACCGGTTCGTAAAAGTCTGTTTTTGCAACAAATGCTAAGTATATCCAATATATACCACTAAATAATATTGCTAATATAATATGCCATTTAGGTACTCTAAAACATCTTAAAAAATCAATAGTTGTTATTATCGCAATTATTATATTTACCACAGGTATAAAAAATAGAAATACCCACCACCACGGTCTTTTAATTATTAACATTAATACATAAATATTATATATTGGTACTATCCCTTCCCAACCTTCTCTTCCTGCTTTTTCAAATAATTTCCACCATGCTATTAATGTTAAAATTGCTAAAATTAACCCAATCATATTTTTCTCCTTTTTTATTTTTATATTTTTATGATAAATAAATTATCTCTGTTAAATTTAATTTATTTTTAGTATATCATATTCTTATAAATTATTCAAGAAAAAGTCAAACTAACTGTAATTTTACGTTTTATTCGGCTTTATATAGATTATTTCTAATTATATCTTCTAATAATTTATTAATTAATCTATCTCATTTGCTGCTAAAAATATAGATTTTGATAAAGCAGTAAAGAAATCTTGGTATATTTCAGGATCTTCTACAATTTTAATTCCGTATCTAGCATTTAATCTCACTGTTATTTGATTTTCCCCTTTTTCTTTTACTGTTGCTGTTGCTTCTACTGCAGAATTATGTATGTATTTTTTAGCAGTTACTGTTCCAAATGTTAAATCTGCATTCTCAATTACAAATTCTAAATCTTGTAGTGTTGAAATAGTATTTCTCATCATTAAATTTTTATCATTTGTATCAAATACCCTTGTTTGCATTGCTCTTATTTTTACTTGACTCTCTTCTGTTTCCATTATTTGTTGTGACGTTGTAGCACATCCAGTTATCATAATAAACATAAATAGACTAAGTATTTTAAATAATTTTATCTTCATATCTCATTCGCCTCCAAAAATATTGCTTTTGATAGTTTATCAAAAAATATTCTATACATCTCTTCCTCTTTTAAAGTTTCAACTCTTGATATTTCCCCTTTTTTATTCCAAACTATTCTTTGATAAGTTAGTCTAACTACCACTCCATTGTTATCTGCAGCAGGTTTTATTACAACAGAAGCATTTATTTTTTGTATATCATCAACTTCTAATGTATTTGAGCTTCCAATTCCTAAAAATGCATTAAATATATCCAATGCTAATGCTCCTGCTACTTGTCCACCCTTAACAGCATCTGTAGTTTTTTGTACTGATATAAATCCTAATTCAGAATTATTTTTATTTAATATGAAACCTGTGTCTTGCATTAGAGAAACTACTGCAGACATTATAGTTTTTTCATCATTACTTTCATATCTTCTACTTTGCATCTGTTTTACCGAAAGTGAGTCTTCACTTGGCTTCATTATATCTTTTGGTATAGATGTACATCCTATAAAAAATAAAATTATAGGTAAAATTATTATACTTAATCTTAATTTCATGCTATTATTTCATCCCCCTACTAAAATTGTGAACTATGATATGCAAAGTCTCTTACTTTACTCTCTTCATCAAATTTTATTATTATAGTCATCGTTTTTTGTGATGTTTTAGAAGATGATGATGATTTTCCTGCCCCGACAATTAAAAGTGAAAATCCAGCACTACTTGATGTTTTTGAAACTTCTGAAGAAATTTTATCATAAATCCAAGTTTCTCTTCTTTGCTCGTCTGTAGTTACCATATTTGGTGAACCTAATGCTGCTATTACATCTGCCCCTGACATTCCTATTTCAATTTTACGCTGCACAGTCCCAACAGTAAGTTGTTCTGGTGTTTCTTGTGGTTGTGCTGCTGTACATCCTAACATTAATGCTGATATTACAAAAATAAAACTCATGATTACTCTTTTCATAAATTTTTCCTCCTCTTATAATATTTATCATCCCAATTATCTTTAGATATAAATATTTTAATCATATTTTCAATTTATGATATCAAAAAAAAACATTTTAGTCAAGATAAATTTTATAAAAAAAAATAGGGCAGATAATAAAATTTGCCCTATTTATACTAATCTTTTTATATATGTTCACCAATTTGTATCTTACTAAGTGCCTCTTGTAAACCTCTTTGTATAGCTGCTGCTTCACTATCCTCTTTTATTTTAAGAAGTTTAGCTTCTAGTATCTCTTTTTCCCTTTTTGCTTCTTCTACATCAATATCTTTTGCATCAATTGCTTTATCTGCTAATACTGTAACCTTTGATTTAGATATTTCTAATAATCCTCCAGAAATGAAATAATAATTTACTTCACCATTTTTTTGAATTTTCATCTCACCGATTGATAATTCGGAAACAAGCGGCGCATGATTAGCAAGTATCCCCATGTCACCCTCTGTTGTTCTTACTATAATTCTTTCAACTTCTTCTCTGTAAGCTATCTTATAAGGAGTTATAATTTCTAAATTAAATGTACTCATATTATTTAGCTCCTTTCATTCATTCCGTTTGCCTTCTCTATTGCTTCCTCTATTGTACCAACATATAAGAATGCTTGTTCTGGTAAGTTATCATGTTTACCTTCTAATATCTCTTTAAAACCTCTTATTGTTTCTTTTAATGGAACATATTTCCCTTCCATCCCTGTAAATTGCTCTGCAACAGAAAACGGTTGTGAGAAAAATCTTTGGATTTTTCTTGCTCTATTTACTAAAAGTTTATCATCTTCACTTAATTCATCCATACCAAGTATTGCTATTATATCCTGTAATTCTTGATATCTTTGTAATACTTTTTGTACCTCTCTGGCTACATTATAATGATCTTCCCCAACAACTTCTGGTTCTAATATTCTAGATGTTGAATCCAGAGGGTCAACTGCAGGATAGATCCCTAATTCTGATATTTGTCTCGATAATACTGTAGTTGCATCTAAGTGAGAGAATGTTGTTGCTGGTGCAGGGTCAGTTAAGTCATCTGCAGGTACATATATTGCTTGTACCGATGTAATTGATCCTGTTTTAGTTGATGTGATTCTCTCTTGTAGAGTACCCATCTCTGTAGCTAAGTTTGGTTGATAACCAACTGCAGATGGCATTCTACCTAATAAAGCCGACACTTCCGAACCAGCTTGTGTAAATCTAAATATATTATCTATAAATAGTAAAACGTCTTGTCCTTCTTTATCTCTAAAATATTCTGCAACAGTAAGTGCTGTTAGTGCAACTCTTTGTCTTGCTCCAGGAGGTTCATTCATTTGTCCGTACACTAGTGATGTTTTATCAAGAACTCCCGATTCTTTCATCTCATTATAAAGGTCATTTCCTTCACGAGTTCTCTCTCCAACTCCTCCAAATACAGATATTCCCCCATGCCCTTTTGCAATATTATTTATTAATTCCATAATAAGAACTGTTTTCCCTACTCCAGCTCCTCCAAATAGTCCTACTTTTCCACCTTTAGAATACGGTGCTAATAAGTCAACTACTTTTATTCCTGTTTCAAGTATCTCTGTTTCAGTCCCTTGTTCCTCAAATGTAGGTGCTTCTCTATGAATTGGATGATATTCAGTAGCTTCAACTTTTCCACCCTCATCCACAGGTTCACCTAAAACATTAAGTATTCTACCTAATGTCCCTCTTCCCACAGGAACACTAATAGGTTTACCTGTATCTACAACTTCAATACCACGTATAATCCCATCTGTTCCATCCATTGCAACAGCTCTAACAACATTATTTCCTAAATGTTGCTGTACTTCTGCAACTAGAGTTCTGTTATCCTCTAGTGCAATCTCTAATGCATTATATATTTCAGGAAGTTTCTCTTCAAATTTAACGTCAACTACAGGTCCTATTACCTGTACAAGAGTCCCTTTATTTTTCAATCTTTTTTACCTCCTCACAGCAAAAGTTAGATTCTACTGTAGTGCACTTGCACCACCTACAATTTCTGATATTTCTTGTGTAATAACTGCTTGTCTTTCTCTATTATATGCAAGAGTTAATTTATCTATCATCTCTTCCGCATTGTCAGTGGCACTTTTCATAGCAGCCATTCTTGCAGCATGTTCACTTGCTGTTGCTTCCAACAATGATTGATAAATGTCAATATTAAGATATTTTGGTAATAACGTTGTAAGTACCTCTTCCGCAGAAGGTTCAAAAATATAATTACCATTTAGTTCTCCAATAGCTCTTTCTAAAGGTATCATTTTTTTAAGAGTAATATCTGATTTTAATGCTGATATAAATTTCGAATACAATATATATACCTCATCAAATATATCTTCATTATAAAATTCTACAATATTGTCACTAATCTCTTTTGCTTTTTCGTACATTGTTTCAGGAATTAACTGGATATATTGTGCTTTCATATCTAGCTCTTTTCTTCTACAAAAATCCGTTACTTTTTTTCCTACAGCAATTATTGAGACACTCTTTTCATCGTTTTTTTCAATAAATTTAGTCATCTCTTTTATAATTGCACTATTATAGCTTCCACATAGTCCTCTATCTGATGTTACCACTATAATACCTATTTTTTTAACTACATCTTTTCCTTCAAATAGAGGATGTTTTTCACTTTTAATACTTCGTGAAATATTTTTTAGAATATTATTAATTCCTTCAGAATAAGGTCGTGAATCTAATACTATTTTGTGAAATCTCTTAAATTTTGTTGATGAAACAATATCCATTGCTTTTGTAATTTGGTGAGTATTTTTTACACTTCCTATTCTACGTTTTATCTCTCTTGTTTTACCACCAGCCATAATTACTCACCTCTTTTATTTAAATATCTCTTTAAATTCTTTTATACTATCATCTAATTTCGCCTTTATATCTTTTGTAATCTCTTTTTTCTCAAGTATAGCTTTTATAATATCTTGTTTACTATTTTTAAAGTAATCAATTAATTCTTTTTCAAATTTACCAACTAAATTAGCTTCAACATCATCAAGATAACCATTTGTAACAGTGTAGAATGAAATTACTTGTTCCTCTACAGAAAAAGGTCTATATTGAGCTTGTTTTAATATTTCCATAATTCTAGCTCCTCTATCTAGTTGAGCTTTAGTTGTTTTATCTAAATCTGAACCAAATTGAGAGAATGCTAAAAGCTCTCTATATTGTGCTAATTCTAGTTTTACTTTGGCAGCAACCTGTTTCATTGCTTTTATTTGAGCTGAACCTCCAACCCTAGATACTGATAATCCTGCATTTATTGCAGGTCTAAATCCAGAGTTAAATAATGATGATTCTAAGTAAATCTGTCCATCTGTAATAGATATAACGTTTGTAGGAATATATGCTGATACGTCACCAGCTTGTGTTTCTATTATAGGTAGCGCTGTTAAAGATCCTCCACCTTCGGCATCGCTTAGTTTTGCAGCTCTTTCTAGTAATCTTGAATGTAAATAGAATACGTCCCCAGGATAAGCCTCTCTTCCAGGTGGTCTTTTAAGTAGCAACGACATTTCACGATATGCAACAGCATGTTTTGATAAGTCATCATATATAATTAGTGCGTGCTTCCCATTTTCTAAGAAATATTCTCCCATTGCACATCCAGCATAAGGGGCAATATATTGTAACGGAGCTGCTTCAGAAGCAGTTGCTGCTACAATTGTAGTATATTCCATAGCACCAGCTTCTTCAAGTTTTTTAACAACTTGCGCTACAGTTGATCTTTTTTGACCAATTGCCACATATATACAGTAAACGTCAGTGTTCTTTTGATTAATAATTGTATCTATAGCAACTGCTGTTTTTCCAGTTTGTCTATCTCCAATTATAAGTTCTCTTTGTCCTCTTCCAATAGGAACCATTCCGTCTATTGATTTCAAACCTGTTTGTAAAGGTTCATGTACTGATTTTCTTGCAATAATACCTGGTGCTTTTTTCTCAACAGGCATAAATTTTGTAGAACCAATCTCACCTTTTCCATCAATTGGTTTCCCTAATGGGTTTACTACTCTTCCAAGTAATTCCTCTCCAACCGGTACTTCTACTATCCTTCCTGTTGCTCTTACTGTATCTCCCTCTTTTACAAAAGTAGAGTTACCTAGTAGAACTGCTCCTACATTATTTTCTTCTAAGTTTAACACCATTCCATGTACATTATTAGGAAATTCTAATAGCTCTCCAGCCATAGCATTTTGAAGTCCATAAATTCTTGCAATACCGTCTCCTACTTCAACAACAGTACCTACATTTTTTATATCAAGAACTTTTTCATAATTCTCTATCTCTTTTTTTATAATACTACTGATCTCTTCTGGTTTTATTTTCATTGCGAGTTTCTGCACCGTTACGCAGAACTTATAAAATTATAGTAATTTTATGTTCGCTTCCCTATTCATCGTATCCAAATTTAAATTTGTTGGCCTGATACTCCAAGGGCGTAAATTCCCGTATTTTCTACGGTATCATGCTTATAAAAGCATTTAACGGTTCTTCTCCTTTCTTTTAAATTGACCAAACCTTACTATAAAATATTTTATAGTAACTATATTTTAGATTTTAATATTTCAAATTGTCTTTTTAAAGAACCATCTATAATTTCATCACCTATTTTTAAAATTCCGCCTGCTAAAATGCTTTCATCAACTTTAATCTTTAACTTAACATCTTTTGAATATTTCTTTTTAAGTTTATCAATAAGAGTTTTTTCCTGTTCTTTAGAAGGTTTTATTGCAAATATTGCCTCTACTTCAATTATATTATTTTCTAAATGATAGTACTTCAAATATTCTATCATAATTCTATCTATATAGACGATTCTTTTTTTATCAATAAGATAATTAATCATATTAACTGTAGTAGGTTCAAAATATTTGCTATATAATTTATTAATTGCCATTTTTTTCTCTTTATCGCTTATTAAAGGATGTGTCATTAGAGTTTTAAAGTCTAAATTTTTATTAATATGAAAAGCTATTTCATTTAAATTTTCATATATTTTTAAAATGTTTTTTTCTTGCTTGGCGATATCATATATTGCAAGTGCATATCTCTCACTTACTACATCATTTTTCATAATTATTCGCCTACCTTATTTATAAATTCATTTAAAAGTTTTTCACTTTTTTTAGGATCAAGAGTTTCATTTATCATTTTCTCTGATAACGAGATTATAATTTCAGTCATATCATCTCTAAGCTCTTTTTTTGCTTGTTCTTTCATTTTTTCTATATCTATTTCTGCATTTTTTATCATTTTTGCTTTAGCGATTTCAGCTTCTTTTAACATGCCCTCTTTTATACTTTCTGCTTTTTTTACAGCCTCTTGTAGTATATTTTGAACTTCCTCTCTTGAAGCTTTATACTCTTTTTCAGTTTCTAATTTGTACTCGTTAGCTTTTTCGTTAGAAATTTTAGCTTTTTCTAACTCTTCAGCAACTGTTTCTTGTCTTTTTTTTATAATATTACTAATAGGTTTTGTAAAAAATTTTTTAAATACCCAGATTAATATCGCAAAGTTTATCATTTGCCAAAATAACACATAATCTATTTGTATTATTCCTGCATTCTCTACTGCCATTTTTTCCTCCTCTCTAAAGGAATTTTAAGGATTTTTTAAGAAAATTTATTATTTTATACCAACAAACATTAATAGTAATGCTATAACAAGAGCATATATACCTGTTGTTTCCGCAACTGCTTGTCCAACAAACATTAACATCATTATGTCTGATTTTGCTTCTGGTTGTCTTGCTACAGCTTCAACTGCCTTACCTGCAGCGTATCCTTCCCCTATACCTGGTCCTATCCCTGCTATCATCGCTGCTCCTGCACCTACTGCTATACCTGCTTTATATACTGCTTCTGCCATTTCCATAAATATCTACCTCCTATTATTTTATATATATTTTATATTTCTAAATACTTTTTATAAAGTATTTTAGTTCATAACTGGTTCCGGTTCATTATCTCCAATAGCCATTGATACGTATACCAGAGTTAGCATAGTAAACACAAAACTTTGTATTAACCCTGAGAATAAGTCAAAGTATAAATGTAAAGGTGCTATTAATAAAGGTACTGGAATCAATGTTTTAGAGAATATCCATGATGTAAATTGATAAATTAGTGTCATTATTACTCCTCCACCTAATATATTTCCAAACAAACGCATCGATATATTCAGTGGTTTTGCCATTTCACCTATAATATTTAAAGGGAACATCACTATATTTGGTGACATTAATCCTTTTATGTAGCCACCAAATCCATTTAATTTTATTCCATAAAAAAGGAACGCTATAGTTGTTATTGTCGCTAAAGCAACTGTAGTATTAAGATCAGATGTTGGTGCACTAAAAAATGCATCTACATGTAAAACTCCGTCTACTACAGAAAAAGATGGTAACGGAATAAGCGAAATAGTGTTTGAAAAAATTAAATAAGTCATAAGAGCTGATATATAAGCTATAAATTTAGTGTTCCAATTTTTCAAAACATTTGTAGTTAACCAGTTATAAAAATCATAAATTGATTCAAAAACAACCTGTTTTTTACTAGGAATTAATTCTAAATTTCTAGTTCCAAAAGATAATATAATTAAGAGCGCTATCATTATTATCCATGTAATCACAATTGTTTCACTTACGGCTATCTCTTGACCATTAATAAATGGAAACTTATAAATTTTAGCTCCTTCTACTATTTCAGTTGGTAGCTTAAATACCTTGTTTAAAAAATTAAACATGTTTTCTTTTTCCCCTCCTTTAAACTATATATTTTTTTCCAGAAACTTCTTAAAAAACTTTTTAATATGTTCTTTTAAAATTTTAATAAGAAGCACTAACTTTATAGAGAAAAGCCCTAGTATTCCAAATGCAAAATGCCTTTCACTATAATTTATAAGTATTAATAAAACAATTATACTTATAGTATAACGTTTTAAATACGACAAAAAAACATATTTTTTTGATGATATTTTAAATGTAAGCATCTTATCCATATCATAATACATCATAATTGATTGTAATATTATCCCGAGCCCGCCTAATGAAAATCCAATATACATAGCATTATCCATACTCATTATACCAATAATAAAAACAACAATAATTAGTATAGATACTTTTTTTATTATATTTACAAATTCTTTATTCATTTATAAATCATACTCCGATTTAATTTAATTACAAGATTTTTCATATTAAAATTAAAATAAATTTTATTATGAAATAAATAGAGGAACGATTTTTTGTCCCTCTATTATTATTTTTTAGTATATAATCTAATTTATAATTGTTTTATTTTATTCAATTTTTATTAATACAATTAAACTTTGATTTTTATATTTTATTACTTGTTTATATTTTATCTATAATTATTGTCCGATTACATGAACTTTAAACATATTTGTTGTTCCAACATCTGCAACTGGAACTCCTGCTATCATAACAACTAAATCATCTTTTTCTACAAATCCTAATTCAACAGCAATTTTTTCTGCATTTTTATAGAATTCATCTGTTGTTTCTACTTTTGCCGCTACATTTGTGTATACACCCTTTGCTAACATTAATTGTCTTGCTGTTTTTTCATTTGGTGTAATTGCTAATATTGGAGCTGTTGGGAAATATTTTCTAATATCTAGTGCTGATTTTCCTGTTTCTGTAGAAACAATTATTAATTTAGCATTTAAAATTTCTGCTGCTTCAACTGCACCTTTTGATACAGCTTCTGTTATAGTTACAGCACCTAAAGAATCAATCGGATAGTAACCATCTACTTCATCTGCTCTTACACAAATTTTAGCCATAGTACTTACAGCTATTTCTGGATATTTACCTTTTGCAGATTCTCCAGATAACATTACTGCATCTGTACCGTCTAATATAGCATTTGCAACGTCTCCTGCTTCTGCTCTTGTAGGTCTAGGGTTTCTCATCATTGAGTCTAACATTTGAGTTGCTGTTATTACCATTTTACCTGCATCGTTACATTTTTCAATCATCTCTTTTTGTGCAAATGGAACTTCTTCAATTGGTATTTCTACCCCAAGGTCTCCTCTTGCTACCATTATACCATCAGATAATTCTAATATTTCATCAAAATTGTCTAATCCTTCTTGATTTTCTATTTTAGAAATTATTTTAATGTTTTTTCCACCGTTTGCATCTAAAAAGTTTCTGATTTCAATAACGTCTTCTTTTTTTCTAATAAAAGAAGCTGCAACGAAATCTACATCTTGTTCACATCCAAATTTTAAGTCGCCTTTATCTTTATCTGCAATAGCTGGTAAACTTACTTTTACACCTGGTAAATTTACACCTTTTTTCTCTCCAAGCTCACCGTTGTTATTAACTATACATTTAACTTCATTACCTACAATTTCTACTACTTCCAACCCTATTAATCCGTCGTCTAATAAAACAGTATCACCTTTTTTTAAGTCTTTTGTAATATTTTCGTAAGTAACAGCAACTTTTGTTTTATTACCAATAAATGATTGATCAGTAGTTAAAGTAAATTCCTGTCCTACTTCTAATAATACATCTTCTCCATTTTCTAACTTCATGGTTCTAATTTCTGGTCCTTTTGTATCTAATAAAATTGCAACTTTTTTTCCTGTTTCGCTCATAATTTCTTTTAATCTTGTAATTCTTCCACCATGTTCTTCAAAGTCACCATGTGAAAAATTAAGTCTCATTACGTTCATTCCAGCATCTAGTAATTTTCTTAACATCTCTTTTGATTCGCTTTTAGGCCCAATCGTACAAACTATTTTTGTTTTTCTCATTAAAAATAACCTCCTAGTTTTATATAAAATATATTTTATTTTGCTAATGTAATAGCTAATTCGTAATCTTTATCATCTATAACTTTTTTGTTTTCCCAAGAATACGATAATGGATATGTTGTTAATTTGTTTGATTCAATACCCACCATTATTCCATCTTTACCATTTATTAATTCCTCTATTGCAAAAGCTCCTAGCTTTGTAGCTAATATTCTATCCATTGCAGATGGTGAACCACCTCTTTGTACATGACCCAGTATTGTAACTCTTACGCTGCTATTTATTTTATTTTTTAATCTCTCTGCAATTTCTGTTGCACTTCCAGTACCTTCAGAAATTATTACTAAATCAGAAAGTTTCCCCTTTTTTCTTCGTGTATTTATTACATCTGCTAAGTCGTTCATCGCAAAACCTTTTTCTGGTATGAAAAGTCCATCTCCGCCACCAGCTAAACATGAATAAAGCGCTAATTCTCCAGAACCACGCCCCATAACTTCTAAAAAGTATGTTCTCTCATGTGATGTTGCAGTATCTCTTATCTTAGCAATTGCTTCTAAAACTGTATTTAATGCTGTATCAAATCCGATTGTATTATCTGTACCGGCAATATCATTATCAATAGTTCCTGGTATACCTACAATCTTAATATCTGGATGTTCGTCACTAAGATTTTTAGCACCCCTATAAGATCCATCTCCTCCTATTACGACTACTCCTTCAATTTCACGTTTTCTTAAGTTATCTGCAGCAATTTGTCTATGTTTTGCTTCATGAAATTCCATACATCTAGCTGTAAGAAGCATTGTACCACCACGATCTATTATACCGCTTACGTCTTTTGGCTCTATCTCAAATATATCATCATTTAACATCCCTGTATATCCACGTCTAATGCCGAAAACTTTAACTCCTTTACTAAAAGCATATTTTGCAGCTGCTCTAATAGCTGTATTCATCCCTGGTGAATCCCCACCACTTGTTAAAATGGCTATACTTTTCAAATAAATCGCCTCCAAAATGTTTTTACTTACATTTCAATAATTCGATACGATGTTTTATGGTTAAAATTGATAACAATTCAATTTATTTTTTTTACTATATTATTATATACTATATCTAATTTTTTTTCAACTATTTTTTTACATTTGTTGTTTTTTTCAAAAAAAAATACATTTTTATAAAAAATGTATTTTAAAATTATATTATTTTTTTCTTTTTTTGATTTTAGGATATAAAATACAATTTTCGTTGATTTCATACCAATTTACTATTTTATTTACCCACTCTATTACAAGTTTTCTATATCCATACCATTCATGAGATATAACTATATTTTCATTTTCATCAAAAAAATCTACTATAAAATTATGCAAAACTTCCACCCCTTTTATATTTTACATTATAAATTTATTATAGCATTTTTATTTCAAAAAAATCATTTCACTTGTTTTTTTAGAGAATATTTTTATTTATATTTTAATTTCTGTTTTCTAATATTTCTGAAAATTATATTTTTAATGAAACTGTAGTATTCATTTGTAAAATAAAATATAATCACATGTTTTATGGGAAATAATGCTGTATCTTCTTTTTTCAACTATTTTTATATTTAAGAAAAAACACACTTTATAATTCTAGTGTGTTTTTTTATTATAATTTATATTAAAAATATTGTATACATTTATCTATTTTTTATGATTTTTTTAGTTGCTTCTATCTTTCTATCAGCATACAAAACAACATCTTTGATTACAAGTTTTTTTATAGCAGAAATAAGTGTATCCATTGTTTTGTAGTTGGGATTTTTGCCGTCTGTAGGAAGCATGATATTTAACTCATCAGCATCTTTTGCATAGAAGTTTCTACCATAATTAAATTGTCCATTATAAGAAGATTTATGAATGGCAGATGTTACAAAAATTGAGGCATATTTTGATAAGTTTTCAGTATGAACAACAGCAATGTGGTCATCACCGCCATATTTGTAATTCCTGTATTTTGCAGAACCAAACATATCAATAGTTGTCGTGTTGTCTGAAAATACAATAACTTTGTTTCCGATAAAATCAGAAATTCCTGTATCTGTTTCTCCAGCCGTTACAAAAGGCAAATCACCCGAAATTCTGTCTGCACTTTTTAGTCGTCTGCCTCGTGTAGATTTTCCAAATAATTTTTCAAGATTGAATGTGTCCCATTTTAGACTCTCAAACTCCTCCAACGCTTTTTGCTCTTCTTTTGTTAGAGTGTAGTCTTGTAAACCTGTCGCGGAAAGATACGCCTCCAGCTCCGCTAT
>JAAYPW010000028.1 GCA_012519615.1 Fusobacteriota bacterium | reverse complement strand
TCTTGTTTCACGTCCTGGCCAAGCGAGTGTTTTTTCTGAATTTAATATTGAAATATATTTAATTGGTTTTTCTGAAATAACATACCTTTGATAATAATCGCTGTGATCTCTTCTAATATTTTTATCTCTAAATAGATTAAATGAGATTGCATTTTGTATGTTTTCTTTTTCTGATATTATCTTTATATTTTTATAAAGAGCATTAATTTCAGTTTTTATAAGATTATCACAAACACGAGCACTATTTTCTAAAAATGATTTTAACTCATTTTCTTTTGCGTCGCGAATTTCTGTGGTAGTTAGAGATATTGTACTATTTATATTTTTATATAGATGATTTAATTCCGAAGATAAGTCATCTGCAACAGAAGAATATTTTTTTTTGATTGTAAAATAACCTATAACAATCATTAAAAACATAAGAAATAATATAAGTAGAGATACAAATTTTATTAATTGATATTTTATACTTTTATCTAATTTCATGATTTTTACTATAAATTATAAAATATTAATTTATAGCATCTCCTCCCTTTTCTATTTAATAGAAAAATTAATTATTTTATAACTATTTATCACATAACATATTATATTAGTATATTATATTAATGTATAAAAATCAAGATAAATCTATAAAAAAATAAAATGTATTGACATAAATATAAAAATATTATAAAATTATATTCTATATATTAAATTTTGAAAATATAGAAAAAATCAAAAAAGACTACCGTTTTAGGTAATGAAAGGAGATGGGAAGTTTATTGAAAACAGAACAATTAGGGAGACATATTCTTGTGGAATATTACAACTGCAACAAAGAGATTTTAAAGGATCATAATTTGATTGAACAACATATGAAACAAGCAGCGATTGAGGCTAAAGCAACCATCGTGCAATCAGTTTTTCATCATTTTAATCCTTGGGGAGTAAGTGGAGCAGTAATAATAGCTGAATCCCATCTAACTATACATACATGGCCAGAATATGGTTATGCAGCGGTAGATCTATTTACATGTGGTGATAGTGTGGATCCGTGGATTGCATTTGATTATCTTCAAGAAGCCTTAGGTTCAGAAAAAACAGAAACTGCAGAATTTCCGCGTGGGATTTCTCACAAAATAAAACATTTTTCTAAAGATTTTATTAGTCAAGTAAAATATAAACAAGATGCGGTATAATTACAAAAAAGGTGGTGAACTTTACTAACTTTTTGTAGTTAGTATGATAAATATGGAACTTTGGTTTAGTGAAGAACAAGCTACAAATATTAGATTTTCTTTTAAAGTTAAAGAACAAATTTACTCAAAACAGAGTGATTTTCAGAAAATAGATATTTTTGATACTGACGTTTTAGGTAGAGTATTTACTCTAGATGGGGTAATTATGACTACAGAGAAAGATGAGTTTATATATCATGAGATGATATCACATGTACCACTTAATGTAAATCCAAATATAGAGAAAGTTCTAATAATTGGTGGTGGTGATGGCGGTACAGTTCGTGAGCTTACAAAGCATAAAAATATTAAAAAAATAGATATGGTTGAGATTGATGAAGAGGTAGTTATTGCTGCGAAAAAATATCTTACTTTCACATCAGAAAAATTAGATGATCCTAGAGTGAAGCTTTATTTTCAAGATGGGATACAATTTGTAAAAGAGTCAAAAGAGATATATGATTTAATAATTGTAGATTCTACAGATCCAATAGGACCTGGTGAGGGATTATTCTCTACAGAATTTTACAATGATTGCTATAGTATTTTATCAGATGATGGGATATTGGTAAATCAAAGTGAAAGTCCATATTATCTAAAAGACGCAAGGGAATTAGTACGTGCAACTAGTAAATTAAAAAATATATTTCCAATAGCAAAAGTATATCAATACCATTTACCAACATATGGTTCTGGACATTGGTTATTTGGATTTGCATCGAAAAAATATGATCCAATACGAGATTTTAAAAATATTAAATATGATTTTACTACAAAATACTATAATTTAGATATACACCTTGCAGCATTTGCACTTCCTACTTATGTACAAAAAATGATAGATGAAAGTAAAATAGTTTGGGATAATTATAAATTAAATATATAAAACAGATGTACCAGCGACAAAGTATTATAATGATACTTAGTTGCTGGTTTTTAATTTCAATAGAGTATAATTAAGTATACTTTTTATTTATTTGATTTTTAAGTTTTAATTATGATATAATAATTATATGAAATTATGAAAAAGGAGGATATTATATTAAATAAAATCTAGTTAATATAATAATACAGATAATGGTAAAATATGTTATTGATACAAATGTTGTTATAGCAAATCCACTTTTTACAAATGAATTTAGTAATTGCGAAATAATAATCCCAATATATGTCCTAGAGGAACTTGATAAATTAAAAAATCGTGATGATAATGTGGGATTTCGAATAAGAAAGTTTTTTCGTATACTAAAGAAAAATGAGGATTTAAACAATCTATATTTCGGAATAAATATTGAAAACGATATTATTTTAAAATCGTCAACTTTGAAAATCGAAAATAAAATACCAGAATATTTTGATTTAAATTATAATGATAATAAAATTTTAAATTTAATGTTACAAGATGAGTATAAAAATCATATATTAATTACAAATGATATAAGTATGCGGGTAAAAGCTGCATCTCTTAATATTAAAACAGAGATGATAAAAGCATCTGAAAAACATAAATTTTCTGAACTTTATGACGGCGTTTGTGAAGTCAATGTACCAGCTGAAACTGTTAAGGAGTTCTATAAAAATAACGAGATTAATATTAGCGAATTAAATATAGATAAAATGTATCCAAATCAGTTTGTTATAGCAACAAATGAGGTAAGTTATAATAAGTTAATAGGTGTATATTCAGCTAAAAAAGATAAAATAGTAAAATTACATTATGAAAATAGTGCACCTTATGGAATTGCTGCGAAAGATATTAGACAGAAATTTGCAATGGAGATATTATTAAATCCAGAGATACCATTTGTTACAATTACATCAAAACAGGGTTGCGGTAAAACGTTACTTGCACTTGCTGCAGCGCTTGAGATGGTTGTAGAACAAAATATCTATTCAAAGATTGTCTTAGGAAAAAATACAGCTCCCATTGATAAATGGAACTATCAGGGATTCACAACAGGGGATACCGAGGAAAAATTAATTACCCATTTCAATAATTACATAAGTACACTGGAAAATATACAGGATATACGGGGGAAAAGTGTAAAAAATGGGATAGATATGTTGGAAGCATTAAAAAATAGAAATAAACTAGAAATTTTAGATATTTCATCAATATTAGGGACAAGTTTTATTAATAAGTTCATTATAATTGATGAAGCACAATCATTTGATATACATGCAATGAGATCGATTATTACTAGAATTGGTAAAAATTGTAAACTTGTTTTAATTGGTGATATTGGTCAGCAAACATTATCAAAATTGGATTCAGATAAATCTGGATTTTATGCTGCTATTGAGTGGTTGAAAGAGATAGAGGAGAGCGCTCACATTACACTAAAAAAAGTGCATAGGGGAAGTTTCGTAGAGAAAGCTAGTGAAATTTTCGATGATAATATATTTTCTTAAAATTTATATAAATTGTAGTATATTTATATATAAAAATGTTAAGTTTAAAATTACAATTTTCTTAAAAAGATAAAAATCCTATTATTTTTCTACATTTAGGATTTATTTACATAGAAAAATCAATTAAAAATGATGATTGTATCTATAATAAAAACTCCTTCTCCTAATTTTAGAAGAAGGAGTTTTTATTATTTGAATTTTATAGTTATTTTATCACTATTTTTTAATTTAATCTGTGTGAATCCACAAAATCTGTATTCTTATATTTTGTTATTAATTCTAATTTTTAAATTTTATTTTAATTTGTGTGTTTAAATCTAGTGAACCTCACATGACTAAAGTCACGTGCTTCCCTTATTACTTTAGGATTTTCTGCTTCATAGACCTCGTTACCTACTATCTCCACAGACTTAAATTCCGATAGTTCCTACCGTACTAATTTATAATTAAGCTATATTTTCTTTATTAATTCCTAATTCTAATAATCCTTGTCTAAGAATATTTTTACTAGCATTTT